>JAFVCB010000061.1 GCA_017479555.1 Bacteroidaceae bacterium
GATTACTACATTGAAGGCGTTCATGGTCTTACTCATGATGTATTCGCCATCGTAGCAGCCAGCCTGGAGGTAAGGGCATTCGGGCTTTTGTGCCAACTCGCTCAAACGCTCGTCGATGGCTATCATCGTGACGTTGTCTGCGTAGTCCATCACGATGTAGGCGGGTGTGTTGCGGAACTCACGCGGCAGTCCTTCGTGCTTGAACATCATCTCGATGTAGATCTGAGGCTGCTCCTTGTCCTTATCCACGACGTAGATGGGCGCATCGTTGTCGGGCACGGGATAGTCCACATAGGGCTCTGGGTTCTCGGGATTGGGGATGTCGCTGAACAGGGCAATGACTTTCTGCTCTACCTCGTCCACATTGATGTCGCCCACTACGATGATGCCTTGCAGCTCGGGACGATACCAGCGGTGGTAGTAGGCACGCAGGGTGTCGTAGGGGCATTCGTCTACAACGCTCATCAGTCCGATGGGGAAGCGACGGCCATAGCGCGAGCCAGGATAGAGAGTCTCGAGATTGCGCTCAAACATGCGCTGAGTAGCACTGCTGCGCAGACGCCATTCTTCGTGAATCACGCCACGCTCCTTGTCGATCTCTTCGTCTTCGAGAAGCACCGAGTGAGACCAGTCGTGAAGAATCAGCAGACAGGAGTCGATGTGGCCAGGAGTGACTGGAACGTTGTCGATGTTGTACACCGTCTCGTCGGTACCAGTGTATGCGTTGAGTTCACCTCCGAAGTTGATACCTATGGTCTGGAGGTATTCCGTGACACTATTGCCAGGGAAATGCTCCGTACCATTGAAGCACATGTGCTCTAAGAAGTGGGCGAGTCCACGTTGGCTCTCCTCTTCTTGCACACTACCCACACGCTGAGCGATGTAGAAGTTCGCTCTGTCCTTGGGTAGTTCGTTGTGGCGTATGTAGTACGTCAATCCATTAGGCAGCTTGCCCGTACGCACGGCGGGGTCGGCATCGAGCGCAGGCATCTGCGGCATCTGCGCCTGCATCGTGAGTAGAGGCAGAAGCACGAAGAATAGAAGAATTCTTTTCATGATGAATAGATGTGTAAATGTAGTTGAAGAGTTTCTTTTTTGCGGCTGCAAAGATACTCTTTTAAGGTATATTCTCGCCAAAATGCTGAAAAAATAAGGAGTTTAGCTCATTTTAAGGGAAAAAAGTTTGGTGGCTTGTTTACGAAAGTTCTATATTTGCGGTGCAAAGACCAAGAATTTCACTTTTTTAATACTACAAAATCACTATGAACAAGACTGAACTCGTTGCTCAGATTGCAGAAGCTGCTGGACTGAGCAAGGCTGCTGCTAAGGCTGCCCTCGACGCTGCTCTCGACGCTGTAAAGGCTACATTGGAGAAAGGCGACAAAGTTTCACTCATCGGCTTCGGCACTCTCAGTGTAAAGGAAGTTGGCGAGCGTCAAGGCATCAACCCCTCCACCAAGGAGAAGATTACTATCGCTGCTCACAAGGTAGTGAAGTTCAAGGCTGGTGCTGAACTGACTGAGGCAGTCAACTAAGCTTATATTTGCAACTTAATTTCAAAGCCGTGTCCCTGAAGTTTGGGATGCGGCTTTTCTTGTAGCACGCTTGAGCCTGCGCGGCTTAGCTAAGAAAGTTCTCTGCCGCGCTCAGGCGGGCTTTGACCGTGCGTAGGCGTTTCTCTGTTACGCTTAGACGAGCCTCTGCCGCGCTCAGGCGGGCTTTCAACAAGGAATAAGCCTTTCTTTTTTGTGTTTATAAGCCTTTATGGTTTGTTTTTGAGCCTTTATGGTTTGTTTATAAACCTTGCTTGTCCTTTCTGAGCCCTTTATCGCTGGGTGTACAACCTTTGTGGGCTTGTATCAAAGCAGTATGGTGTGCAATAAATTTGCTCAACTGCGTGGAAGGATGCGCAGAAAAAGCGGCTTAGCGTGCGATTTACTGCGCTTGTTGCTTATCTTTGCAGCGTGAAAAAAGTAATGATGTGCGTAGGCTACGTCCTGCTGCGCTTGCTATCCCATCTACCCCTTCGCCTGTTGTACTTACTGGCCGATATGTTGCGCCCATTCGTGTGGGGCTATCGTAGGCGTGTGGTGATACAAAACCTCAAGCGTAGCTTTCCCGAAAAGTCCGAGAAGCAGATAGCTCTCTTGGCGCGCGACTTCTACCACTGGTTTTGCGACATGGTGGCTGAACAAATCAAGTTCTTGACCATCAGTGAACAAGAGATACGACAGCGCATGGTCTTTGAGGGACTGGAGGAAATCGAGAAGGATTTGGAGCAAGAGCCATTCGTATTTATCTATTTAGGACATTACGGCAACTGGGAATGGATATCCACTCTCGGATTGTGGCTCAACGAACATATACAGACCGCACAGCTCTACAAACCGCTGCACGACCCAGCTATTGATGCGCTTTTCCTACGTATGCGAAGTCGCTTTGGTTCGGAATGTATCGACAAGAACATGGCGCTTAGGCGTATCGTGCAGATGAAGCAAGAGGGTACGAAAGCCGTCATCGGGTTCATCAGCGACCAAACGCCTCGCATAGACAGTATTCATCACTGGGTGGACTTCTTGCACCAAGACACGCCCATCTTCACTGGCACAGAGCGCATCGCAAAGAAAGTAGGTGCTGCCGTCTATTTTGCCGACGTGGAGCGCAGTTCTCGCGGACACTATGTCTGTCGTATGCGTCGTATGGTAGCGCATGCCTCGGACGCAAAGGGCGAGTTTGAACTCACCGAACAGTACATGAAACTACTCGAAGAGATGATACGTCGTCAGCCTCGGCTCTGGCTCTGGTCGCATCGTCGATGGAAACGACAGCGACAGACGGCCGCGCAGACGGCTCAAGACACGCAGGCATAGCGATTCAGCTTCGCGCTTATTGAACTTAGCTGCTTAATAATCTAATTCGCACATAAAGAAATCCGCTCCAGTCATCACCAGAGCGGATTTCTATTTTTCTATGTATTGAAATAAGCCTTTGCGGCTTGTGGCAGTGAAGGCCACAACGCACTTAGCAACCAGCACAGCGGGGCTTCACCGTTTGGAAGAAGTCGTTGCCCTTGTCGTCAACGAGTATAAAGGCGGGGAAGTTCTCAACCTCAATTTTCCAAATTGCTTCCATGCCTAACTCGGGGTACTCTACGCACTCTATGCTCTTGATAGAGCTCAGAGAGAGTATGGCTGCGGGACCACCGATAGAGCCGAGGTAAAAACCGCCATGCTTCTGGCAAGCATCCGTGACTTGTTGGGAGCGATTTCCCTTGGCTATCATAACCATCGAACCGCCGTGGCTCTGGAAGAGGTCAACGTAGGGGTCCATGCGTCCTGCCGTGGTGGGACCCATCGAACCGCAAGGCAGTCCTTCGGGCGTTTTGGCTGGGCCAGCATAGAGTACGGGGTGCTTCTTGAAGTATTCGGGAAGCTCTTCACCAGCATCGAGACGCTCCTTGAGCTTAGCATGAGCGATGTCGCGCGCCACGATGATGGTGCCGTTCAGACTCAAACGTGTGGAGACGGGATACTGCGTGAGTTCGGCGCGAATCTCATCCATCGGACGATTGAGGTCTATGGCCACGCCACCACCTTCACCTGCTTCGCGCAGGGATTCAGGGATGAGGCTGGCAGGATTGTCGTCCATCTTCTCAATCCAAATGCCGTCCTTGTTAATCTTACACTTGATATTACGGTCTGCAGAGCACGATACACCAAGTCCTACTGGGCAGCTTGCACCATGGCGAGGCAAACGTACTACACGAATGTCGTGCGCGAAGTATTTGCCGCCAAATTGCGCGCCAAGTCCTATGCGATGTGCCTCGTCAAGCAGCTGTTTTTCGAGTTCAATGTCACGGAAGGCACGTCCTGTCTCGTCGCCCGTAGTAGGTAGTTCGTCGTAGAAATGAGTGGATGCGAGCTTCACGGTGAGCAAGTTCTTCTCCGCGCTGGTGCCGCCAATGACAAATGCAATGTGATAAGGCGGACAGGCAGCAGTGCCAAGCGTTTTCATCTTCGACACAAGGAAAGGCACGAGGGTTTGCGGGTTGAGAATGGCTTTGGTTTCTTGATACAAGTAGGACTTGTTGGCCGAGCCGCCGCCCTTTGTCACACACAAGAAACGATACTCCATGCCCTCGGTTGCTTCAATGTCAATCTGTGCAGGAAGGTTGCAGCGCGTATTTACCTCGCGATACATATCGAGCGGAGCGTTTTGCGAATAGCGCAGGTTCTCTTGGGTGTAGGTGTCGTATACGCCGTGAGCTATCGCCTCTTCGTCTTCAAAACCCGTCCACACTTGTTGGCCTTTTTCGCCATGAACGATGGCCGTGCCTGTGTCTTGGCAGAGCGGCAATTGGCCTTTGGCAGCAACTTCAGCATTGCGCAAGAAAGTCAGCGCTACATATTTGTCGTTGTCAGAAGCCTCGGGGTCTGTAAGAATTTTGGCAACCTGCTCGTTGTGCGAGCGACGCAGCAGGAACGACACGTCACGAAATGCTTGGTTAATCATCTTGCGTAGGCCTTCGGCTTCGACTTTGAGGATGGGGTGTCCTTCAAAATCGCCCGTGCTGACATAGTCTTTCGTCAGCAAATAGTATTCCGTTTTGTCCTCGCCCACTTGGAACATAGGCGCGTAGCGGAAAGGAGGTGTTTGTGCCATAAGAGTATAAGATTTATAATTGTTTGCGTGGCAAAGATAGTGCAAGGCGAGCGCAAATGCAAGCAAAACCGCGTTTTGATTGCTTGGCCGAGCCGCAGCCTGTCTTCGGTTTTTACCAAAGATAGTGCAAGGCGAGCGCAAATGCAAACAAAACCGCGTTTTGATTGTTTTGCCGAGCCGCAGCCTGTCTTCGGTTTTTACCAAAGATAGTGCAAGGCGAGCGCAAATGCAAGCAAAACCGTGTTTTGATTGCTTTGCCGAGCCGCAGCCTATCTATATATAATTATGGAGTAGGAACGACCTTTTACGCAAGAGTTGGGAATAAGGCGGAGGCGCAACACACGCCATTTCCATCGGTCGCGTTCGCAGCATGGGCTGATTGGGATGGATGGCGCACGATGGGCATTGGGCTTGCGCTATGCTTTAGTGGCAGGGCGTTGCGCGAGGCTAATGCTTAAAAACATCCTTGAACGCTTGCGGTGTAGGCGTATCGAAGCGCAGGTGTTCGCCTGTGATGGGGTGCTGAAAGTGGAGACGAAAAGCATGAAGACAAAGTCGGTGGCAAGGGTCGTCTTCATGGCCTCCATACTTCGGGTCTCCGCACACGGGGTGTCCCAGGTCTTGCATGTGTACACGAATCTGGTTCTTGCGCCCTGTCTCTAAGCGTAGCTCCACCATGGTATGCGCTTGATCCACGCGAAGCACCTTGTAGTGGGTCAAAGCATATTTGCCGTCGCCTGGTTGGTGAGAGGAATAGGTGAAGAAGGCCTTGTTGTCTTTGAGCCAACTCTCTACACTGCCACTCTTTTTGTCCATGCGTCCACTCACCACAGCCACATAGCGCCGGTCGCTGACGATTTGGTGCCAATGCTCTTCCAAAATCTGTTCGGCCTCCATTGTCTTGGCAAAAACCATCAAGCCGCTCGTGTCGCGGTCTAAGCGATGCACCACATGGGCGGTACACTTGCTGTGGCTCTTTTGTAGGTAGTCGTCGAGTACGGTTTTCACGCAAAAAGCGTGGTGCTCGGTAGCCATAGATAGGATGCCAGGTTGCTTGTCGATGACCAACAAATGTTTGTCTTCATAGACGAGTCGCACGAAGCGATTTTGTAGCACGGCACGGGGCTTGCGTTTGCTAATCTCCACGCGCTGTCCTGCACGCAGCGGCAAGTCGTGCTGCGAAGCTATCTGCCCATTGACGCGGACACCGTTTCCTGCAAGTATGGCTTTGGCTTTGTTGCGACTGATACCGTCGAGAGCCTGCATCACAAAGGCGAGCAAGGGCTTGCCCGCATCGGCTTGGCTCACTACGAAGGGTGTATATTGTGGCTTTTGAAACATAGGTAAAAGGTTGTTCTTGGTAGGTTCAGTAGAGAGGGGTTGACGTTCTACAAACGATACAGCATATCTGCTGTCCGAGGCTTTTCTCTGGTAAGTGGTAAGTAAAGCGCGGCTCGCAGGGGAATGCGTATCGTCTGCGGTATACCTGATGTCAGAACGCAATGCTGATGCGCGCCGAAATCAGTCGTCCCGTGAGGTAATTGGGCACGGCGTAGCGCGTACCTGTGATGTCTGTCACCCAGTAGTAGGAACTCACGTTGCTTATGCCAAAGAGGTTGAAGGCATCCACACCGAGCCAAATGCTATTGACGAAACGTCTCCTCGCGGTTGTATGCTCGTCGTCACTACCCAAGAGCCGATAGCTCATACCGACATCGACGCGCTTGTAGGCTGGCGCGCGAAAACGCTGGTTGGCGCGTTCACTGTGTGGTGGCCCAAAGGGAAGTCCGTCGGCTACAGCGGCCTTGAGTGTGAGTTTCCAGCGCGTAGTGCCTGGGAAATAGTCGGTGAAGAAAAGCGAGAGCGCGTAGCGACCATCCGTAGGGCGTGGCAACCACGTGCCGTCTATCTGTTCGCGGGTCTGCATGATAGAGAGCGTCACCCAGCTGTCGGTGCCTGGAACGAACTCTCCGAAGAGTTTGAAGTCCACACCCACGGCATAGCCCTTGGCCATGTTGTGTCCCAAATAGACCGTACGCACACCGCTCACGCTGTATGGAATTAGGCGCGATAGGTTCTTGTAGTAGGCCTCGGCGGTGAAGCGAAACGGGCGGTCGAGTGCTTTGAACGAATAGTCACCACCCACGATGACCTGCCACGAACGCTGCGCGCGAATGTCTTTGTTGAGCCGAACGGTGGATATGCCTCCCGCCATCGTCGTGTCGCGAAGTTCTTTGTAGAAGGGTGCTTGGTAGTACATGCCTATCGCTCCTCGCAGCGTCCAACTGTCGGCAGCGGCGGGAATAAACCCTAACGACAAGCGTGGCGACACCAATGTCTCGCCGTTCCAACTCCAGTGGCTCAAGCGTACACCGTATGTGACGTTGAGCAGACCCGCTGCGGGATGCATGCGCCACATGTCTTGTGCATAGAGATGCCAACGCGTGGTGTTGATTTCTTCGTGAGCGGAGAGGCTGTATATCAAACTGAGTTGTTCGGGGTTGTAGGGCAGGCTGTAGCCCATTGAGTCGCGCATTTCCCACTCGCGGGTACGCTCTCTGATTTTCTCTGCTTGCCAGCCCGCACCCGCCATGATGGTGTGTCCCGTGAGCCTGGTGCGAAACGTAAGCCCTCCCTGCACTACGCGAGCCTGCAAGCGGCCTCGCGCATGCTCCATATAAGTGCCTACACCCAATTCTTCTTGCGACGTAGCCTCTTGGAGCCAATACTGTCCGCTGATGTCGTAGGTCTCGTGCTCATTGGTACTGAAAGCACTGCCCGTCAGCGCCAAATAGGTCTCGGCATTGAAGTGATGCGTCAGTGTGACTGCGCCTAAATAGGTGCGATAGGCATCTTTCTCCTGCCCATCAAAGTAGACACGAAACGTGCGGGGATTGTCCATCGTGCCGAAGTGGGTCTCTCTGTCCTTGGGACGGAAGAGGTAGTGATTGTCATTGACGTTGGCCAATACGTCTACGCTCCAGCGGGCATTGGGGCGCCAAGAGAAATAGGCTTGCCAGTCTAAAAAACGCGGTGCATATTCGGCCTTAGTATCCGTAGAACTCAGCAAATATTCTGTCGTCTTGTAGCGCAGTCCTGTCATGAAGCTCACGTGCTTAGAGCCCAGACCGACGTAGGCAGACGCTCCGAGCAGACTGGCATCAAGTCGAGCCTCAAAAGCCTCGGGCTGCTTGTAGGTGATATCCAGCACGCTCGACATCTTGTCGCCATAGCGTGCGCCGAAACCGCCGTTGCTGAAACGTATCGAGCCCACCATGTCGCTATTGATGACCGACAAGCCTTCTTGCTCTCCACTTCGCACCAGCATGGGACGATAGAGCTCCACCCCATTGAGGTATACAAAGTTCTCGTCGAACGACCCGCCGCGTACATTGTACTGCGAAGAAAGTTCGTTGCGGCTTGTCACGCCTGCCTGTGTGGCTACAAGCTCCTCCACGGCGTTTCCCGTCGTGCTTGGCATGTGTTCCGTAGCTCCTACCTGCAAGCGTTGCATAGGGTCGGTCTGAACGTGCTGCGCTTGCACCACCGCCTCGTCTACCGTGCGCACCAGTGAGGGCAGCACCACGTCGAGCCGCAGACTGTCGCCCAAAGGCACAAACTTTCGCTTGCGCTGTTCATAGCCTATCAGCCCGTAGATGAGCGTACAGGAATCGCCCCGCGAGACAAATATCTCGTACCGCCCCTGCAGATTGCTCAACACCAACTGTGCCGTACCGCTATGGCGCACGGTGACAAGCTCTAATGGCTCGCCCGCATCGTCTTTCACCGTGCCGAAAACGCGCACGCGACCCGTCTGCGCCAACAAGGGTAAGGCGCAGACCCATACTGCCAAGCATAGCACCACACGGCGCAAATCGTTTGTCATACAAATATATAACGTAAAGCCCCGCGCGATATTGTGTAAGCCTATCAAAACAAACTTTGCAAGCCTTAGTTTTCATTCCTTACCTTTGAAACAGAAAAAAGCACGATATCTCACATTTTTCTTGCACAATCATTACAAACCGACCGCCCACAACCTACATTTGCAGTGCCTTAAGACAAAAACGCTTTTGCGCATAGGTTCTTCTAAAAAGCATTGAAGTGCATGCTACTTCCAAGGCCAAGAACTCCACAGCAGAAGTCCGATTTTGGAAAGTACATACTCAAACTAAACACATTAGCACAATGTTTCAAGAAAAAGTAGGCGAACTCGCCGGCACAATTTGGGAAGCTCTCAACGCTGAGGGTACTCTCTCTGTGAAAGAACTCAAAAAGGCTGCTAAGGCCAAGACTGAGAAAGACGTACTGCTCGCTCTGGGCTGGTTGCTCCGCGAGGACAAAGTAGAGCTTGCCGAGGCTGGCAAGGACATCAACGTTACGTTGAAGTAAAACCCTCTACCGACATAGCGGGTTTGACCCCGCTTGACAGACATCCCTCAACAGTGCTGCGGCACTGGGACTACATATCTGACGGAAGCTCTTCACGCGTTGAAAAGCTTCCGTTTCATTTTTCTCGTTCGGCAGGTATTTTGCCGTGGCTTCTCCTCATTGTTCTTCAGCATCCGAGCCTTTTTGTACAGCATCCGAGGAATTTTATGAATTGAGCCTGAGTTTTCAAAAACTAAGCCTAAGTTTGTGAAAACTGAACCTAAATTCTTACAAACTAAGCCTAAATTTATAGAATCCAAAGGCCACGGCAGAAAATGGTGGCCTATGTCGTGGAAATCCCCTACCCCATCAAACACACCACGTCCGTACATGCATCGGGGCAGTACGGACGTGGTGCGACAAAAAAAGGGGCTACGCGCGTCTTTATTCGTCACGCTCTACGCTGAAATAGCCATTCTGATCGAGTACAAGCACCAAACTATCGCGCCGAAGCGACAACTCGAAGGCGCGGGGCGTGGCCGACACCTCCACCTGCGGTTCAGCACCGCGCCCATCGGCAGGAAGCGAAGCCGCGCTACCGTGTGCCGCGTCGAGATGCAGCAGGGCGAAGTCCTCAGGAGCGAGGGGGAAGTCTTGAAGTCGGCTGATGTAGCGATGGTGCTGGGCATAAAAGTCCTTTTGGGTATAGAACAGGAGCCACAAGAAGCGGTAGTCGTCGGGGCGATAAGGCGTTTCGGCCTTGACTGCATCGGCAGGTTCGTTGAGGCTGTCCACCAGACAGACATACCCCCAACGCTCGGGCATGTGAATATCTACCACACCCGTAGGTGCCCACACCCAATTCTCTTCTGGTCCCTGCCTATGTAGCCATTCCACGCGCGAAAAATTCATACGCCAAACTCGGCTTTGCGCCAGCGCGTCATTGAAATCCACCGCCAAGGCACGGTGAGGTATGGCCATCTCGATTGTCCATGCGGTGTCTCGCTGTGTGCTGTCTGAGAGCGTACCTTCCAACTTCACCGCGCGGCGAATGCCCGGGCAGTTCCACGCCGTGAAGAAATGTCCGCCGCTACGATAGGGTTGAGACATCTGCAAGTCTAAGAGCGTGCCCAGCGCATTGATTTCAATCTCGAAATATCCCAATCCGTCACCATCTGGATCGAGAAATACTTCAAAATCGTTCTCGTGCCAGACGATGTCGTCATGCGTTGCAAGCGTGGCTTCTATATAAGGTTCTACAAGCCGAGCCGCTACATAGAGATACGTGCTGTCCCATAGCATACGAATTTCGGTGGGCAGAGAGGGCTTGGGAAAGCCTTCGCCCTGAATGTCATGCAACTGCGAAATCGCTACCGCGCGTTCCCACACGTGTTCATCAACATTTCCATCTATCTGCGGTGGTTCGGGCGTATACAGACACGCATATACGGGAGGCGGAGTGAGGCGGGCGGCATACTGCGTAGTGAGTGGCTGGGCTGAAAGTAGGCTACTGCCCGCGAGCGAGAGGGCCACTAAACCATCGCGCAACAAGGTTTGGAGGGAGAAGATAGTAGGCTTCATATATCGAAGGGGCAAGTGGTAGAAAAAGGATAGACCCCTACTTGCTGCTGCAAAGGTAAACAATATTTTCGAGCAGGCAGCAAATGCCCGCCTGTAGCCCGTTTCGGAATGCCTACATCCCTGCACAAAATGCTCGGGATTGAGCATAAGAATCAGCAAAAAGTAGGTAGAATGAAGAAATTTTGTAGCAAAAAAGCGAAAAAAGGTAATTTTCTTTTGCACTATGTAACTCTTGCCTATATCTTTGCGATTGAAAAGTTACTATGTATTGTATTCTACTTTTGAGGGATAACACTTCAAACAAACAGCATGATGTATAACAGAACTTTTACTGCATTTATTGTATTGCTGCTCACCCTCTTCACCACCGCTACAGCACAGGTAAGCGGTTCGGTGAAGTACAACCGTGTGAGCCCGACCGAGATCGACATCGTTTTTTCGCTCACCCCCAGCGCTGGTTGGCACGTCTATTCCAACGGTTTTGCTGCAGGAGGCCCCACCCGTGCAGAGTTTGGCACCGATGAACTGCAAGGTGCACAGCTCGTTGGCACTTTGAAACCTGGGCCAGGCGAGAAGACCATTGATGACCCTATCTTCGAGATGCCCGTCAAACTCTTTGAAGGGCCTTGCACCTTTACGCAACGCGTCAAACTCACCGCGCAAAAATACAACCTCCAAGGCTATCTGCGCTACGGGGCTTGCAACGATGTGAACTGCCTGCCTCCTCAAACGCTCAACTGTAAGCTCGACGGCAACGACGGTCCAGGCGCAGCACCAAGCACACCTGCTGCAGAGCCCGCAGCGACAGCCACCAACGAGCCACAGGCCGAAGCGCCCGCAGGACTCGATGCCTTAGCAGCTCTCTCGGCCTCTCCATTGGCCGAAAATGCCGACTCGAGCGCATTATCTGCCGACAGCACAGCACTCACCACCGACAGCGTAGCACAGACCAGCGAGGTAGATGCTTCGATGCTCCAGACGTGGTGGGCACCCGTGATAGACAAGCTGAAGGCCTACGGAGAGCAGAGCGAATATACCGATGCTTCGCTGCTCAAGATATTCTTATTAGGATTTCTTGGTGGGCTTTTGGCGCTGTTCACCCCCTGCGTGTGGCCCATCATACCCATGACGGTGAGCTTCTTCCTCAAACGTAGTGGCGACCGCAAAAAAGGTATTCGCGATGCCATCACCTACGGACTGGCCATCATCGTTATATACGTCACACTGGGACTATTCATCACCCTACTCTTCGGTGCAAGCGCGCTCAATGACCTTAGCACGAATGCGGTGTTCAACATCCTCTTCTTCCTCATGCTTGTGGTCTTCGCAGCCAGCTTCTTTGGCGGCTTCGAAATCACGCTCCCATCGAAGTGGAGCAACGCCGTAGACGCGAAATC
>JAFVCB010000062.1 GCA_017479555.1 Bacteroidaceae bacterium
GCTTTTTCGCAGAAAGGATGGGCTGCTTTCGGTAGCAAATGATGAACATGCTATATCGCAGTTCGTTCATTTCAAATTAGCAGTTCGCTCATCCCCAATTGGCAGTTCGTTTTTTCAAATTAGCAATTAGTTCATCCCAAATAGGCATTTCGTTCATCCCAAATTGGGAACTGGTTGATTAAAAATTGAATGAGGTTTTAGTATGAAGGTTGAGGCTGATACACAGGTTCGTTCTATTGAGCTCTTAGCCCCTGCTCGCGATGCGCAGACAGGGCGCGAGGCGATTCTCCATGGGGCTGACGCGGTGTATATCGGCGGTCCAGCGTTCAGTGCACGCGCGGCAGCGACGACGAGTGTGGACGACATTGCCACGCTCTGCGACTTTGCGCATCTCTATGGTGCACGTGTCTACGTGGCGCTCAACACCATTCTCTACGACGACGAACTGCGCGCGGCGGAGCGGCTCATCGGTCAGCTCTACAAGGCGGGGGTGGATGCACTCATTGTGCAGGACATGGCTTTGTTGCGCATGGAGCTACCTCCCATAGCCCTCCACGCTTCTACACAGACCGACATTCGCACGCCGGAAAAGGCGCTGGAGCTGCAGCGCGCGGGTTTTGAACAATTGGTGGTGGCTCGCGAACTCTCACTGAGCGAGATACGTCAGATACACGAGGCGGTGCACGTCCCCATAGAGGCTTTCGTGCACGGCGCGCTCTGTGTGAGCTACAGCGGACAGTGCTACGCGTCGCAATACTGTTTTGGGCGGAGCGCCAATCGGGGCAACTGTGCACAGTTTTGTAGGTTGCCCTTCGACCTCATAGACGGTGCAGGACGCACGGTACGCACACAGCAACACCTGCTCTCGCTGCGCGATATGAACAGAAGCCTGTCGCTCGAGGAGATGATGGACGCAGGCGTGTCGTCGTTCAAGATAGAGGGCAGGCTCAAGGATGTAGGCTATGTGAAAAACACGGTGGCGCACTACCGGAGGCTCATCGACAGCATTTTGGCGCGCCGTGCGCAGGACTATAGGCGAAGTAGTTTTGGCAACAGCCAAGTCGCTTTTGCGCCCGATGTATCTCGTTCGTTCAATCGTGGTTTCACAGACTATTTCCTACACAGTAGGACGGCGCACATTGCGTCGCACGAAAGTCCTGCTTCAAGGGGCAAACTGATAGGTAGTGTGGTGCGTGCCACGCCGAGGGAGATAGCGTTGCGGCTGAACCCTGGGGTGGTGCTCAGTGCGGGCGATGGACTATGCTATATCCATGAGCGCGAGGGACTGATGGGATTCAGGGTGAACCGCGTCGAAGGTAGTGTGGTCTATCCGCATCAGCCGCAGCACATCAAGCCTCATACGCCCGTCTATCGCAACCACGACGCGGCTTATGAACGTGAGTTGGCGCGTCCATCGGCCACGCGCACACTGTCACTACGCATTCGGTTGAGCGAAACACCCACGGGGTTTGCCCTGCAAGCTACGGACGAGAGCGGCGAACGCATATCGCTCGCATGGGATTACCCTCACCAAACGGCACAAAAGCCACAGCACGAGAACATACGCACGCAACTATCGCGCACGGGCGGTACGGCTTGGCGCGTAGCGGAAGTGGTGGTTGAGACATCGGCTTTCGTCCCCTCGAGTACGCTCTCGGCTTGGCGGCGCGAGATGGTTGAAGCCTTGCAGCAAGCCCATCGGCAGCACTATGAGCGGCAGCAGCGAACGACCGCCGCACACACCTCCGCGCAGACAACGAAGGCACTGGACTATCGTGCCAACGTGGCCAATCACCTGGCCAAGAGCTACTACACCGAGGGCGGTGCAGCGGAGGTAGCACCCGCCTACGAACTGCATGCACCCAAGCACGCTACCATCATGACGTGCCGCTACTGCCTACGCAGGGAACTCGGAGCGTGCCTGAAAGAGGGAGGCGCGAGTAGCTTGCCCGAACCCTTGTCGCTGCGGCTTTCGGATGGTCGCGCATTTGACCTGCGCTTCGACTGTCACCGATGCGAGATGCGTGTGATGGACAAGGCATAGCAGCAAGAGCTTTACGATGCAGACGCGGCGGCTCTGCGTCAGCAAAAGTAAGCCAAAAATAGACCAAACGTCAAACGTATAAAGATATATTTCAGGATGGCGCGAGCGCTTAGCACCCACCTACTTTTTTCACTTCGCATGGCCACGCTTCTGCTGTGCTTGAACCTCATGACCGCATGCCACTACGCCTATCCCGTCAGCAACCCTGACGAGACAGCTGACAGCATTGCGGGTATCGACAGTATAGGATTCCTCCGCACGCATCACTACTGGCGGGGCGATATATTTCGTACCTCGGACTCGCTGAGGCTCTACCCGTTGGAGTCGCCCGCGATGATGACGCAACCAGCTGGCGAGGCCGACAACCTGCTGACCACCTCGGCGAGCGAGGTAGACACCATCGTTGTGGCGGCAGACCGACAACTCTTCGTCACCGCCTTGCTCAATCTGCCCGACTCCACGGCCGACAGCACATGGGTGTATCTGACCTCGACGGAGGGGCAGAACGGATGGGTGAAAGAGGGTGAACTCCTCACGAGAGCCGCGCCCGACGACCCTATATCGTACGGCATTCACACGTTTGCCAAGTGGCATCGCCCGCTCAATGTGGTGGGACTGATTGCTACGCTTACTGTACTTCTCTTCTTTGGGTATCGGCGCGGGAGGTTTGAATGGGTGTTGCAGTTGCAGGGAAGTCCCTACCCTATCCTGCTACGTATGTGTGTGTCGCTCTGTGCTTGGCTCTACGCGATGGTGTGGCACTTTGCCCCACATACGTGGACAGAATATTATTTTAACCCCACGCTCAATCCTTTTGCCACGGAACTTCCGCTGGTGTTGGCCGTATTCCTGGCCGCAAGCTGGCTATTGGCACTGCTGACCATCGCCGTGGTAGACGACGTGTGGCGACGACTGCCGGAAATGGAGGCACTGGCTTTCTTGCTGGAACTGATGGCGCGCTGCGGCATTGTGAGCCTCGTCTTCTCGCTCTCCACGAACTACATCTACCTCGGCGGCGCGCTGATGGTGGGCTACTGGGCCATGTTGCTCAATGCGTGGTGGCGAGCGAATGTGGGTCGTCACTACCACTGTGGGCAATGTGGCAGAGCCATACGGGAAGTGCCAGGAACGTGTCCCTATTGCGGCGCAGAGAACACGCTGGGCGAAGAGGCTGCGTCCCAAGCTGAGAAGTCCGAAGACCAACATTCCTCATCCACCAAAGGGAAATAGAACCATGCAGATAGGACACTACGTCGGGGCAGTGCTGGACATCTTGTTTCCACGACGCTGCTGGCTCTGCGCAAGGACGCTGGGGCGGAACGAAGATAGGGTCTGCACGGTGTGCCATACTGGTCTGCCACTGGCGCGACTTGATGCAATGGCCGACAACGCCGTGACGCGTTTGTTCTACGACGTTCGAGGCACGTGCAGAGCCACGGCCTATCTCGCTTATCGGTATGACAATGCCGCCTACAGACTGATTCACCGACTGAAATATGGCAACAGACCCGCCATCGGTGAATACATAGGAGAGCGAATGGGCTACGCATTGCTGCAAACTCCTTTCTTCGACGGCATAGATATGCTCATCCCCGTGCCGCTGTCCAAGGAGAAGAAGCGCCTGCGCGGTTTCAATCAGAGCGACTACTTGGCGAAAGGACTTAGCAGGGTGACAGGTATCCCTATGCGCACAGACATCGTACAGCGCGTGGTCAACAATCCGACGCAGACCAATTTGGACGCGCAGCAGCGGCGCGCCAACGTGGAGGGCATCTTTGCCGTGAATGCTGAATGGGCAAAGCAATATAAACAAGCAGGCCACAAGCCACTGCACATTCTGCTCATTGACGACGTAATCACCACAGGGGCAACGCTGCATTCGTTGGCCGCCACGCTGAGTGAGGTAGGTGATATGCAACTGAGCTACCTCGGTGCAGCACTTGCGGGCAGGCATCTCAACGTATTTGAGCAAGGCGCGGAATAGTGCGGAGGGCGTCGCTCATTGATTCAAAATCGCACGGGGGAGGTTGCGTTTCTTCGTCAACTTCATCGGATTTTCGCTGGAAAATCTTCTGCATCCATCGACCGACTTTGCTTATGATGGCACACAGCGCACGACGAGCGCGCCGTCACAGTCCATGTCGTGCACGGGGCGATGGAGCGAATCGGCCGCGTTGTGCCACATGCGTCGATAGATAGGCCCGAGAGAATGATCCAGCACGACTGTTCCGCTACGATAGGTCTGCAACGTGTGGGCTGGCTGACCACTATAGCCCTTGCAGACATAGAGATAGTCTACGTCTATGTGCGGCGCAAGCGTATCTACCTCGGTAGGCGCGACATCGGACGAGGCATTGTAGTGATACGGCTGTTTGGAGGCTAAAACGGCTATGCGCTGACCACCAAACGAGAGCAAGGGCGGGACAAAGGCAAGCTCATGGTCGCGGTACGATGCAGTGAGTACATAGGGCGTATCGATATGCTCGCGATGCCAAAACTCGCGGGTTTGGCTCTCGAGCGAAGCACGTATGTCGTCGCCCTGCATCCATACATAGCTATGCCCATCTCGGCTGATGGCTTGAACGGCTGAGCCACGCCAGAGATTGTAGAACACGATTTGCGGCTCTGGATGCGCAAGGCGGTGCGCCCATACTTCTTCACCCACCAAGAAGAAAAGCAGCGCGAGGGCGGGCAGACCGACTGGCTTGCGCCGCGTATAGAGGTAGGCACTGAGCAGTAGTATGAGCATCATACCCACCACCGTACCTAAGCCCGTAGGATAGAGGTCGAGCGCGGCACCAGGTAGCGAGGCAAAAAACTGAAGTGTGCCAGTGAGAATACTCAACAAGCACTTCAGACACGGGACAAGCAGCGAAACGGCGAAAGGAAATAGGAAGAAAAACAGGGATAAGACCAACAAGGGTGTAGCCAAGACAACGGCTATCAGGTTAGCAAAAAGGGTGTAAGTGCCTATGGTGTGGAACGTATAGGCGATAAGGGGCAATGTCCCGATGAAGGCCGTGAGCGAAACAAGTAGTGCCTCGTAAGTGTGGCGCACGAGGGAGGGAAAACGGTAGGGTAGCTTCGGAAAAAGTGGTTTGAGCCACATGATGGCAGCTACGGAGAGAAAGGAAAGTTGAAAACCCAAGTCGAAGAGGGCTAAGGGCGAAAAGAGCAACAGGAGTATGGCACTGGCAAACAATCGATCCAAGCCTAAGGACTCGCGCCGCGCGAGTTGTAGCAACTGCATCAGTGA
>JAFVCB010000063.1 GCA_017479555.1 Bacteroidaceae bacterium
CAGTCCCTGACGTGCTAAGGAGGGTAAACCGCCGCGTGCTATCTCTGCCAGTATATTGCGGTTGAGACGTGTGGCACGAATAGAGAGCGGCACACTGCCATAGCGTGTGTTGAGATGGAGCAAGATAATCAGCGAAATGCTCTGACACAGCACGGTGCAAATCGCTGCGCCGTGCAGTCCCATATCCAGTGCGAAGATAAATAGCGGCTGCAAGCCTATGTTGAGTATCGAACCGCTGGCAATGCCCATCATACCAAGCAGTGCATTGCCTTGAAAACGTAGCTGATTGTTGAGCGTCAAGGCCGCTGTCATGATGGGCGCACCTGCCAAGATGGGTGTCAAGTATTCTATGGTATGGGGCATGATGGTGTTGGTAGCCCCTAATAGCCTACAGAGCGGCGTGAGACCTAACAGTGCGCATGCTGCTAATAGAGCAGCCACCACAATCCCCACAAAGAAACCCGTGGCCGAGATGACTGCTGCTTGTTTGGTCTCTCTCGCTCCTAAATGGCGTGAAATAGCATTTCCTGAGCCTTGGCCAAAAAAGAAACCTACCGCTTGTATGATTGCCATGGCTGCAAAAGCCACACCTACTGCTGCGGTGGCTTCTGTACTCAGTCTACCGACGTAGAAAGTCGTGGCCATATTGTAGATGGCCGTGATGAGCATGGAGACCACCGTCGGCATGGCCAATTTGAGAATAAGGCCACGCACGGGGGCCGTTGTCATACGTTGGTAGTGGTCGGTCATGAACGCGTGTGAGAGATGTAGCTATTGTCTACCTGTTGGACAGCAACGAGTGGTTGGTAGGTGTGTTGGTGTGCCGTTTTGGAATGGGCGTTGCGTGCATCAGCCTTTCTTTTGAAAGCATGTGCAGCACCACCGTTCCTTATGACGTGTATGCTGGAGTGTAAGTCTGTGTTCCGCAGCACAGGCTTCAAGTACGGGCAGGTCGTCCGTGTAGTACCCGCTGGTGAAAAGCAATGCGCCTGGTTTCATCACACTGACGTAAGTCGCCATATCTGCCAAAAGAATGTTGCGGTTGATATTGGCCAAAATGACATCGAACGGCTCTTGGCCTATCAAGGCAGACGCGTCGCCAAACTGCGTGGAGATACCGTCTATGTGGTTCAGCGCTATGTTGTCATTGGTGTTGCTCACGCACCACTCGTCGTTGTCGATAGCCACTACGTGTTGTGCACCACGCATGCGTGCCAAAATTCCTAAAATACCTGTGCCGCAACCCATGTCGAGAACGCGACAACCTGTGACATCAACCTTGAGTAGTTCCGAAAGCATCTGTGAGGTGGTGGCATGGTGACCTGTGCCGAACGACATGCGAGGGTCAATGAGTATCTTGTACTCTGCCTCGGGAACGTGGTGATGCATAGTGCCAGCCACCACACAGCGATTGTCCACCACAAGCGGTTGAAAATAGTTATGCTCCCACACCGCATTCCAGTCTTTGTCTTCGGCTTGGCGCGATGTGTAATCTATAGACGTGCCTGGGATAGGGTAGGCAGCAATAGCCTTCTGCAGAGCTTTCTCGTCGTAGGCATCTTGTCGTATATACGCTTGGAGTGGTCCTTGCCCGTCGTCGGCTGGCTCAAAACTGTCGAAGCCCGCCTCGCCAAGCATGGCGCAGAGCAGGTCTTGGAAGTCGCTGTTTGAGGGAGAGAGCGTGAATGTGAATTGTAGGTATTTCATGGTGTGAATGTAGATTTACGTAGAAAAAGTGCAGTTCGTAGTGCCTTGCGTTTAGAGGGGCAGATGACGTATGCGCCATTCTGCTGGATAGAGATTATTGGCACGCGAACCGATATTCTTGACAAAGCCGAGCGGATGCCCTTGGTGTGCCACGATGACATATCCTTTAGGTACTTCGGGGGAAAGGGTCAGTGCTTGGCGCGAGAGATAGTGGAGTGCTTCTTCTGAAGAAAGTGCAGCGATGGGGAAAGCCTGCTCGTGAAGCTGTGTGGAGAGCGCCAAAGCGTGAGCGGGTATCTCGTTGCGCCCTTTGACTTGCATCATGTCAATACCCGTGGAGAGTGTGTGTACGGCAGCGCGTATGGCCGTGGCTGCAGGCAACAATGTTCGCCGCAAAGCTGAGAGCATGTTGCCTTTGGACATGAGGCCTACAAATTCTTTCTCATCGCGCAGCCACCCACGTGGTAGGGCAAAAGTGCGTTCAAGCGAGCGCAGGCGTATCGTTCTCTCGTCCTCTGTCTTGCGGAGTAATGCCAAGAAAAAGCCCTCGCCGCGCGTATAGTGAGGAAAGAAATGGAGCATACCCTCGTTGACAGTGATGCCCCACGAAGCAGGGGAAGTGAGCGGAATGACTTCAGCGCCGAGATGGTGGCAAATCCAGTCTACGTTCTGCTCGTTCTCTGCAGGATTGAAAGTACAAGTACTATATACTAAATAGCCTCCGCCACGTAGCGCAGGCCACACGTCACGAATGATGTCGCGTTGCAGGGCAGCACACTTCTGCGTCTGTGTTTCGCTCCACTCACTACGTGCATTGGGGTCTTTACGAAACATGCCCTCGCCCGAACAGGGTACATCTGTAGCTATCACGTCAAACAGCCCTGTCAATCGACCAAAGCGTTGCGGATAGTCTTCACAAACCATCACATCGGGATGTCCCCATTTCTGCAAGTTCTCTCGTAAAATCATGGCTCGCTGCCTGATGGGTTCGTTGGCTACAAGCAGGCTACCCTGCGGCATCAGACTACGCCAATGCGTGCTTTTTCCTCCTGGGGCAGCGCAGAGGTCGAGCAGAAGCTGTGGAGGCTCTTCCATTGCGTTGTAGGCCAGCTCAATACTCATAGAGGCGGCTTCCTGAACATAGTAACAGCCCGCATGCAGCAGGGCATCGCTGGTGAAGTGTGGCCGCTCCGCGAGGATGTGTCCTGCCTCGCACCATGGCACACGTGTGGTGTCCACTGGTGGCATAGTGGGCTTGAACGGATTGAGGCGTATGGATGTAGTAGCCTGCGCGGTGTCGTTGAGCGCATCGCAGAGGGCTTGTGCCTCACTCTGGCTCATCTGTGTGAGCAATCGTTGACAAAAAGCGGCGGGCAGCGATGGTCTTTCCATATAATTATGTGCCTTGACGATTGGTGACAAGGGGAGTTGCTATCGCCAAGACGTACTCTCCAATCTCGCGAAATTCGATGCGTGCGGGCTGTGGTGTCTCGCTTTGCGCCTGCGTGATGGAGCATGTGGTGAGTGTAATGTCGGTGATAGTCTTTGCCTGCGAGCTGTACAACTTGAAGGCGGCTTCTTTGGCGCACCACACGCGTGTGGCTTGCGCGGCGTCGATGGGGTGTGTGAGCATGTGGCGCTCGCGTGGTTGCGTGATGCGTGCCAAGATAGCTGTGGTGCGTGGGCTGATGCGCTCTATGTCTATGCCGACAGGCGAGGGGGATAGTGCTATGACAGCTAACCCTTTGTTGTGCGATATACTGATAAATGGCGCATGGCTACTGTCGATATAGGGCGCTCCCTGTGATGTGTGGCGCAATAGTGAGGGGGAGAGTTCGGCGGCGATGAGCAACCGACCGACAGCTTCGGTTTCCAACTCCCTTTTTCGCTTGGGGCAATTCGCCTGAGGCGTGCAGAGCGGAGTGAGAAAGAGCTTCGCGTGGCCTATCTGCAGTTGGTCAATGTGCATTGTCCGTCTCTTTTGCTACACGTTGTATGCGCAACTGACTGACGCGCCTGTTGTCGAGCTGAAGTACTTCGATACGCAGCCCATAGGCCTCGGTGGTGTAGTGCAATGCGGGAAATCCGTCACAAAGAGCCAGTACAAGGCCTGCTACCGTGTCGGACTCGCCAGAGCGTGTGGCTACATCGTCTTCGTCGAGATGGAAGAAGTCGCAAAAGTCTGAAAGACTCGTCTCGCCTTCTACAAGATAGTCGTCGTCGTTCAGGCGAATGAAGTGCGACTTCTCGTCGTCGAACTCATCTTGTATCTCTCCGAAGATTTCTTCCCAAATGTCTTCCATCGTGACAACACCTGTCATCGCTCCATATTCGTCTACGACCACTGCGATGTGGACGCGGCTCTTTTTGAACTCGCGCAACAAGTCGCGAATGGTTTTGTTCTCTGGAATGAAATAGGGTTGACGCACTAACCGTTGCCACTCAAAGTCGGCGGGTTTGTCTAAGTGGGGCAGGAGGTCTTTGACGTAGAGAATGCCTCGAATATGGTCGGGCGAGTCGTCGTAGATGGGGATGCGCGAATAGTTTTCTTCTTCCACGCGTTTGAGTACGGTGGTGAACTCTTCTTTGTAGGCGAGCGAGAATACGCGGGCGCGAGGTGTCATGAGGTCGCCAGCTGTTTCGTCGCCAAAGCGGAGAATACTCTTTAGGATTTCTTTCTCGCCTTGTTTGCCTGCTGTGTCGTAGTTCTCAATGGCGCGCTCGAGGTTTTCCAGCGTGACGTTGATGTTCTCGCTCTGTCCGCTGTGTATATGCTCTGCTCGAATGGTGAGAGGCCTTACTGCTTTCACCAACAAGTGCGTGAGCGTGGCTGTGTGGCTGATGAAACTGACGGCATAGCTTGCGGCCAAACGTTGGGGCAATATGCCTGCTACAGCTATGGCGGCAATGGCCAGCACGAGGCCGCTGAACAGGAGTTGCTCGTGTCCGTACAGGCGCAGGGCTTCGGTTAGTCCCGTCGCGGTGAAGATGACGAGCATCAGGCTACGATAGAGCATCACCGCTTGGCGCAAGCGATGTGGATGGCTCAAGAGGGTGATGAGCCGTGTGCGTTTCTTGTCCGACAGGTGTTGGAGACGACGTGCCGCATCTGCGCTGAGCGATGTAAAGCCTCTCTCTATGGCTGAGAGAAATCCTAACGACAGAAAGGCCAGCGTGCAGATGGCTATCAGGATGTAGTCGGTGGCTTGAAGCATAAGAACTACAGTGTGGACGGTGTAGGTGGTGTGGGGGTGTTGGCTTGTGATGCAGCGCGTGGCGTGAGCATCTCTAAGTTCTTGGCCCAAATTTCTGTGACGTTGTGCTCGCGTCCTTTCTTGTCAGTCCACTCACGCGTGCGGAGTTCTCCCTCTATGTAGAGTTTGTCTCCCTTACGCACGTAGCGTTCTACTATTTCTGCGAGTTTGTGCCATAGTATGATACGATGCCATTCCGTACGTTCGGGTACTTCTGCGCCGCTTTGCAGACGATAGCCACGTGTGGTCGTGGCCAGACTGAGCACGGCGGTGGCAACTCCTGCATCGACGTAGCGCACTTCGGGGTCGCGCCCTACGTTGCCGATGAGCATAACTTTGTTGAGCGACATAGCTATAAGTGATGTTGATGTAGGTCTATCGCAGGCGGTCGGCTGCACGTACTAAACGTTCGTCGTGGCGAATGCCGCGGATAGATAGGAGGGTGAAACAAATGGTCAGTGCGAATGCAATCAGCCCAAGGCCTGGCGCACAGCTGATTTGTGTATCTGTAATGGCTGTTTTGGTGACAAACTGAATGACATCGTAGCTCAAGATGGCTACAATGGCGCACCACAACAGGTCGGTAAAGATGGCCCAGTAGCAGAGACGGATTTGCAGCTTGCGATTGTGGTATAGGAAGATGGCGCTAAAGCGTAGCAGCACGCCTATGGCTATAGCTGCGATAGGCAGCAACGTAGCCTTTATGGATAGTTCAGGCACTTCGGCGGATGCGGGTAGGCTCCACGCCAATCCTTTGCCGCAGATGGTTAGCTGCAAAACGCTGTCGCCTGTTATATCAATGGTAGCAGCGGTGAGCAGTGTGCTTAGCACGATGGCGCAGACGATAGATAGGAGCAGATAGACGGTTTGTATGCGTTGTATCATAGTGGGTTTGGAATAAAGAAATAAGTAAAAATGGGAAGTTGCTCCGCTCTGTGCTGTCAGAGGGTGCTTGAGCTCTCCATTTTTACTTATTGTGTAAAGGTCTTATATGGTTTTCGGCGGTCTGTGAGTGCTTGTAGACTGTGCCTGCTCGCGTAGGGTGGTGGAGCAGAGCGGTGTGTGCTACAAGCGGATACGGCCTTTAGTCGTCGAGAGCGTCTTTGTCTTTTTCTGGATTACGGTAGTAGACGTTGCCTGCCTCAAACTCCTCGGTGGCTATGAGCGTGGGTTTGGGCAGTTTCTCGTAGTAGCGCGAAATTTCTATTTGCTCGCGGTTTTCGAACGTTTCTTCGAGCGTATCGCTGCCTTGTGCAAATTCTTTGAGCTTGCGTTGCAGGTCGTTCTTCATCTCGTTGCCTATCTGGTTGGCTCGTTTCGACATGATGACAACGCTCTCGTAGATGTTGCCCGTGTCCTCACACATGTCCATCAGGTTGTGCGTGACGGTGTTTGTAGGTGCTTTGGTTTTCTTGTAGTCCATATATAAGATTTGTTATATTTGTTGTTGATGCCGCTGTGTGCCGACGGCAGAGCGTGTGGGCTTGGTGGAACTAAGCCTGCTCTTGGTCTACAGCGACTGCGGGACGTTCGAGGTCTTTGATGTGTTTGGTGTAGAGCTGCTCGGCTTCTTTGAGGTGGCTGGACTGTGGGAATTCGTCGATGAAGTTCTGGTACTCTTCGATGGCGGACTCCAGTCGCTCTTGTTTCTTGCTCAGTACGCTCTGATCAGCCAGGTCGAACTTGGCGCGCACAATGAGCCATGCAAACTCTTCGCGGCGGGGTGTGAAGGGGAATTCCCTAATGGCATTCTCGGCGGTGGTTATGCAGGCCTGGAAGTTGCTGCCCCCTGTGCTGCAATTGCCAAAGTATGAGCCTAAATCGTAGTAGAGTTTGGCGGAGAGCCACTCTTTTTCTACGAGTTGGTCTTGCAGTTCAAAGATTTTGTTGCGTGCGTCTTGTGCAAAGGGGCTCAAGGGGTAGCGTTCTACGAACTGGGTGAGCGCGGTGACGGCCTCGTAGGTGGGTGTTTGGTCGAGCTTCACTTCGGGTACCGACTCGTAGAGGGCGATGCCATTGTAGTATCTGGCCTGTTCGGCAAAGTAGCCTCTGGGATAGTCGGTGAAGTACATGCTCAGTATCTTGGAGGCCTCGGTGTAGCTCTTGGCGCGCAGCGTGGCCATGCCGTGCATGAAGAGGGCTTCCTGTCCCGACTCTGTGCCTCGCAGGGCTGGCAGTACGTCGTTGAGCAACATGGCTGCGCGGTTGTAGTGCCCACGGACGTAGTACTCTTTGGCGGCTTCAAACTTATAGTGTGCGTCGCCCGACTTCAATACGCGGTTGTAGTCGCTGCAACTGGTTGCTATCAGCGTGGCTGCGATGGCTATGAGTATGTGGATGAACTTTGTCATAATCTCGTTGTTCGACCTGCAAAATTATAGTCTCTTGACCACTTGGCCAAATTGCGTAACAATATTTTGCTTTTGGGCTGTTGAGGGCGCTGTGGGTTTGTGCTTCGAGGGTGAGAATAGGTTTAGCGGCGGCCTACTCTTCTACCTTTTCGGGACACTCTTGGGCGATGAAGTCGCGCAACATGTGTATGGCTACGGCTGTGGCGTGCGAGAGGTTCTTCTCCCTACCGTTGTCTTCGGTGATGAGGCGTGTCTCGATGCGCTCTGGACTGCCTACGGCCACCCATATATTACCTACGATGACGCTGCTGCCTACTGCGTCGGCTCCGCCTGGACCTGCGTATCCCGTGATGGCTACGGCGTAGTCGCTCTTGAAGAGTTTGGTGGCTCCTACGACCATCTCGCGAGCCACGGCTTCGCTCACTACGGTGTGTTCGGCAATGGTGTCGGGACTCACTCCGAGCATGTCTTCTTTGATGTCGTTTTGGTAGCATACGAGTCCGCCACGGAAGTAATTGCTACTGCCCGGAATGGCGGTGATGACGCTTGAGACGCGCCCCGCTGTGCAACTCTCGGCGGTGGCGAGGGTCTTGTGGGCAGTCCACATGCGTTCGTTGATTTCTTTACTGATGAGTTTGATGTCAAATTCCATCGTTCTTGTCTTTTATAGGTCTGGGTTTGAAGGTTGGCTGTGGCACGGCTGTCGCGCCGGGTGCGTCCTTCGTGTTATCGTGTGGGATGGGTGTGGTTTATAGACTGGTGCGGGCAAAGGCGGGCTTGTCGAGCGGACAGAAGTCCTTGGCCAACGCTTTGTAGTATCCCGCTTGGGCAATCATGGCTGCGTTGTCGGTGGTGTAGGCAAAGGGTGGGATGAACACCTGCCAACCTTTGCGCTCACTGCGTGCTGTGAAGGCTTGGCGCAGGGCGGTATTGGCCGATACACCACCGCTCAGTGCCACTTGGCGGATGCCTGTCTCGCGCACTGCACGGTCGAGCTTTTGCATGAGGATCTCAACCACGGTGCGCTCGTAACTGGCAGCGAGGTCGGCCTGATGGTGCTCGATGAACTGAGGGTCGCTCTGCATGGCATCGCGTAGGAAGTAGAGGAACGAGGTCTTGAGGCCGCTGAAGCTGTAGTTAAGGCCGCTGATAGAGGGCTTGGCAAACTGAAACGCGTGTGGGTCTCCCTCGCGAGCGAGACGGTCTATGATGGGGCCGCCGGGGTATCCAAGTCCCATAATCTTGGCACACTTGTCGAGCGCCTCGCCTGCCGCGTCGTCGATGGTCTGTCCGAGGATGGTCATCTGGGTTGGCGCATCGACGCGAATGATTTGGGAGTTTCCTCCACTCACCAAAAGGCAGAGGAAAGGGTATGTGGGCGTGGGGCGCGTGTCGTCAGCCGTACGCACGAAGTGTGCCAGCACGTGGCCTTGCAGATGATTGACTTCTATGAGCGGCACGCCTAAGGCCAGTGCCAATCCTTTGGCAAACGAGACGCCTACGAGCAGCGAACCCATGAGTCCTGGACCGAGCGTGACGGCTATGGCCGAGAGCTCATCGCGCTTGACAGCGGCGCGCTTGAGTGCGGCATCTACTACAGGCACTATGTGCTGTTGGTGTGCACGCGAGGCGAGTTCGGGTACTACTCCTCCGTAGGCTTCGTGTACTTGCTGCGAAGCGGTGACGTTGCTGAGCAGTGTGCCATCGCGCAGCACGGCGGCACTCGTGTCGTCGCAACTGGATTCTATGCCTAATATTGTAATCATCGGTGGGCTTTGCTGCTGTTGGGGGGAGGTGAGTTGTGGTGATGGACTTCAGGGAAGCGAAGCGGTGTGCCTAATGGGTGAGGATTTCTAAGCCTTCTTCGGTGACGAGGAAGGTATGTTCCCACTGCGCACTGGGCAGTTCGTCTTCGGTCACTACGGTCCATTCGTCTTCTTCATCGATGAAGACTTCCCAAGTTCCCATGTTGATCATCGGCTCAATGGTGAAGACCATGCCAGGCACAATGAGCATGCCGTCGTGGTGCGTATCGTAGTGGTCCACGTCTGGGTCTTCGTGAAACGCGTTGCCCACTCCGTGTCCGCAGAGGTCGCGTACCACGGTGTAGCCGTTGCGGTGGGCGTGGCGCGCGATGGCTTTACCGATGTCGCCAATAAAGCCCCAAGGTTTTGCGGCTTGGGCACCGATGTCGAGACATTCCTTTGCCACTTTGACGAGACGCTCTTTCTCGGGCGTGGAGTGCCCACCTACGATGAACATGCGCGAAGCGTCGCTGAAATAACCATTGAGGATGGTCGACACGTCAACGTTTATAATGTCTCCTTCCTCGAGTATTTCGTCTTCCGAGGGTATACCGTGGCAAACCACCTCGTTAATGCTGGTGCAGACGCTCTTGGGAAATCCTTCGTAGTTGAGTGGAGCTGGGATGGCGCCGTGTGCTACGGTGTAGTCGTAGACCAAACGGTCTATTTCGGCCGTACTCATCCCGGCGCAAATCTTCTCCTCTACAAGGTCGAGCACACCCGTGTTGATCACTCCCGATCGGCGTATGCCTTCAATCTGCTCGGGCGTCTTGATGAGCTGAGGTTTGGGTACCAATTTTCCTCGGTTCTGATAGGCGAGTATCCGCTTATCGAAGTCGGTCATCGCCCGCTCTTTGGGCACGAACCAGTTCCGCTTAATCTTTTTTGGCATGTCGTAAGGTGTTGCTCTTTTTAGGGCGCAAATTTACGAAAAAATGGTATTTCGGCAATGCCAAATGCTGGTTTTGTGCCGTCGAGGTTGTGAAGGCGTAAATCCTAACAAGCCAATTGGCGCGCGTAGCTGCGCTTCGGATGGGCTGTGTGTGCCTTCTTGCGCCGCCGTTCTCGGAGCTTGACGATGCGATGTTCTATACGCGCGGCACGCTGTCCCGCTTGAGGTGGTGCGGCGTTTAATACGCGCGGCACGATGTCCTATACGCGCGGCACGCTATCTCGCTTGCGATGACGCGGTGTCCATTTTGGGCGGAGGCATTACGGGTTCTATAATGGTGCGCGTTTAACGATTATTCTACGCGCTGCGATGCATTTCTGACGACATCGGGGGCATTTTATAAATTTAGGCTTAGTTTGTGAAAACTTAACCTTAGTTTGTAAGAATTAAGCCTAAACGTGTAAGAACTAAGCCTAAATTTATAGAATGGAAGCACTTGGCTGCAAAAAGGTAGCCGTACGGCAAAAGTATGCTGTACGACATCGGATAGAAAAGGTGGGGGTGAAGAGGGGAGGGTAGCCGCTTTGCTGCCTATTCGCTCGGTGGTGCGAGGGCTTGCGTACGTGTGCGCTTATACTCCTGATAGGTGCGGATGCGGGCGCGTAGGATCTTGTAGCGAAACGTAAGGCAGCAGGTGAGGAAATATAGGGCGGTCTGTATCCAGAGTGCGTCCCATTCGTGCCTGACTTCGAGTAGGTCGGCTCCCATGGTGTTGATATGTACGTATCCGTTGATGCCAAAGGTGCTCGGAAAGAGGTAGGAGATGAGTTTGAGCGCGGTAGGCATGGCTGCAGCGGGCCACGATATGCCGCTGAGGAAGAGCAGGGGCAGGCTGGCAAATACGATGATGAGTATGACGTTCTCGCGTTCGCGAATGAGCGCACTCAGGGTCATGGCAAAAAAGGTGATGGAGAGCAGAAATGGAGTGAGGAAGAAGGCGAGTGTGACGGGGTTGCCTATCTGTGGTAGTCCGAACAGGCGCGGTATGATGCCGAGCGAAATGACGCTTTGCACGGCGTAGATCAGTAGGTATACAGCACTTTTTCCGAAGACGATACGCAGCAGTCCGTGGTGGCTACGTTCTACGGGAATGAGTTCGTGCAGGCGGTTGGTCTCGCGTGCTGTGCCTGCGAGCAGACCTACGCCGAGCAGCAGGGTTTGTTGCAGAATGAGTATCAGCACGGCGGGTATCAAGAATGAGGCCATGCCGCCTTGCGGATTGTAGATATTGACTTCTTCGTAGGAGATGGGGTAGGTGCTGACGCGGTCTTGCTCTTCGGTGGTGTTGCCGGCGCGCTCCACTTTGATTTCAGCATTGAGTTGTAGCGACACGTTGGTGTTGGCCACGAGTATGGCTTTGTAGTAGAGCAGTCCGCTCATGTCTACGAAGAGGCTGACGTGAGTTTGTTTGCCCGCTTGCAGCTCGGTGTCGAACTCGCGTGGCACGTAGATGATGCCATAGACTTCGCGGCGACGTATCATCTCTTGCGCTTCTTGGAGGTTGGCACACTGGGCTACGACCTGCACATCGGGCGTTCCATCTACGCGTCGTATGTAGTCGCGGCTGCGTGTGGTGCGACACATATCCACTACGGCGGCAGGTACTTCGCGGATGGTCTCGGTGGTGTAGATGAGCGAGTAGAGTATGGGGTAGAAGATGGGAACGATGATGAAGAAAAGCACTACACCCTCATCGCGAAACACCTGCCTCAGCTCCCTGTTGAAAATGAACAGGAAGGCGCGAAAACCTTCTTTCCAATATGAGGCGTAGTACTGACGTATCATCGTTTTAGTGCAATCGGTGTGAGACGCGCTGCGTGAGCCTTATGGCACGTATCGGTAGTGAAGCACGCTGTATTTGAGGCGCGGCATGAAGAGTAGGGGAGCAAAGGCAAAGAGCAGCAGAGCCAGTATGTTCCATGTGGCATACTGCCAGCCGAAGCCGTCGAGGGCGCAGTTGACGTAGATGAGGAAGTAGTGGCGCAGCGGGAAGAAGTCGGCCAGCCCCTGTATGGCAGGATGCATCGCCATCACGGGATAGGACATGCCCGACATGCTGAAACTCAGTACGCCCCATAGCGAGCACATGCTCATACTCATGCGCAGCGAGGGGAGCAGGGCAAAGAAGAAGAGGCCAAGCCCCTGGCCAGCAAGTACGAGGAGGGTCATCGCGCCGAGCATGGTGGGTATGCCGCATTGGCAAGGGAAGTGCAGCACGGCGTAGAAGAGCAATACGTAAATCGTACCCATGAGGAAAAAAATGATGAACTGCGGCACGAGTTTCACCCACAATGCCCGCTTGATGCTCCCGCGTGCGAGTTGCATCCATTCGTGAGCCGTGCCGTCCTTGATCTCTGTCCCCACGCTGTAGGCTGTCAACAGGGAGACAAACAGGAGCAACATGCCCGGTATGATGGTGTTGCTCAGATAGACGTTGTAGTTCAGCTGTGGATTGTTGAGCGGGTGGGTGTCCATCACGATGGGTTGCAGGTAGGCCATCGCTTGTTCCTCGGTGACACCCTTGGCATAGAGTACGCGTCGCGCGGCAGCCCCGCTGGCCAGTTCGCTCATCATGCGTAGGTCTTGATAGGTGAGCGAGGCGGCGATGAGGTAACTGTAGTTGACGTAGAACGACACGGTGGCCTGCTGCTGTCGGTTGGCTTTGTGCGTGGCTCCGTGGGGTATGAGAAAGAAGGCGTATATATCTCCTCGTTGCATGGCGCGTCGCGCTTCGCTGACGTTGGCGTAGTTCTCCACGATGTGTGTACGCTGAAAGGCATCCAGGTTGCGCGCTATGGAGCGCGAGGTGGCTGTCTGGTCGAGGTCTACTAATCCCACGGGCAACTCACTGGGTAGGCCTGCGCGCATCAGTAGCACGAAGAAAGCGTATACACCAAGCGGTGCGATGACCATGACGAACCAGTAGACGGGGCGGTCGGCTATTCGCAAGAACTCGCGCTTGAAGAGCAGTAGGTACTTGGTCATGGCGTGGTGTACGTAGAGTGGTGAGGTGTGCAGGGAGGGGATAGGAAAATAGGAAGAAAGGGGTGCGGCTACTGTTTGAGCAATACCGACATGCCAGGACGCAGGCCCGCGATGGGCGATACGGGGCGGGCGCGTACCTCAAACGTTTTCATGTCGTACTGCCCCGTGGTCTTGGTGGCTTTCCAAGCCGCATAGCTGCCGAGGTCTTTGATGTAGTATACGGCAAAGGGATATGTCTTCTCGCCCAAGGCGGGGACGGTGGCTTGCACGACGTGTCCCACCGAGAAGTTGTGCAGACGGTCTTCGCGCACGTTGAACGTCACCCACACGTCTTGCATCATCGCAACGTTCATGATGGGCGCTCCCGAACCAACCAGCTCGCCGATGGAGGGGAATATCTCAGACACTTCGCCGTCTTGCGTGGCGCGCAACTCCGTCTCGCGTTGATAAGCACCCACTTCGTGTACCGCTCCCTGGGCGCGTCTGACCTGTGCGGCAGCGGCTTGACGGTCTTGGCGCTGCGCACCGTTGCGTGCCATGTCGTATTGGCTTTTCGCTGCGCGCTCATCGGTCTGTGCGGCATCGAGCTGGGCTTTCACCTCGTCGCGTCGTTGGCCTGTGACAACCCCTTCTTGGTAAAGATTCTCTATGCGGTCGTAGCTCTTTTGGAGGATGTCTACCTGTATCTTGGCTTTCTGCCACAACTCGTAGGCCGCGCGTATCTGCTCCTCGCGCACACCAGCCTCGGCCTTGTCCTCGATGGCACGTGCCGCGTCGGTGGCAGCCTCGGCCTGCTCGCGCTTAGCCTCTATCTCGGGGGCTTCGAGCGTGACGAGGAGCTGGCCAGCCTTGACGGTGTCGCCCTCCTTGACGTGGAGCTGCAAGACGCGCGAAGGCACTTTGGACGAAATGCGATATTCGGTGACCTCCACTTGTCCCTGTATGGTCTCGGTCTGTTCTCTAAAAGCAAAGTAGCTTCCAGCGGCCACGAGGGCTATCACGGCGAGGAATATGAGTAGGGGAGGGAGGATGTTGGGCTTCTTTTCTATCTTGTCGGTCATGGTGTTGTAGGATATGGGTTTAACATGTCGGCGCAACGACTATCGGAGCGTGCCGAGGGCTTTGCGCAGGGCGGTTTGTGCCAGTCGCACCTCCACTTGCGCATCGATTTTCTCGCTGTGGGCTTGTAGCCATGCAGTGTGTGCTTGTAGCACATCGGCGGTGGTGATGACCTGTTCGTGGTGGCCAAGGTTGGCGATGCGTATGTTTTCGTCGGCGCGTTCGAGGTTGTGCTTGCTCAGTGCTTCGCGGCGATGTGCTTCGGTGAGTCGGAACTGGCATTGCTGCACTTGCAGGGCGATGCGCTCCTTGGCATCTTGTAGTCGACAGGTGGTGATGAGGCTCTCGGCTCTGACCGCCTTGCGCTTGTAGCGTCCCTCGTGCCAGTTCCAGATGGGCATGGAGAATGTCACACCGATAGCCCAGTTGCCTCGCAGCCGTTTTTCAAACCCGTTGTAGAGCGACGGAGTGGTGAACGCTGCGCCTGCCACGAGGGCTATCTGCGGACGATAGTCGGCGGCCACGATGTTTTCCTTTTCTTTGTACATCAAAGCCCCGAGCTGGAGCTGCCTGATCTCGGGACGCTGGTCGAAAGCGGTCTCTGCCGTGCCTACAGGGTCGGCGGCGATGGTGCCCACGTCGTCTAAGTCCTCATCGGCCAACTGAATGCTGCTGTCGAGGGGCAGCCCGCAGAGTTGGCAGAGCAACATACGCGAGAGCGTCAAACCGTCCTCCACCTTGAGCAACGTCATCTGGGCTTCGTCCACCTTGACACTCACCGTGAGGAGCTGGGCCTTGGTGGCTACTTCGTTCTGAAGCATGAGTTCTACGTCGTGTTCAAGGTGTTGCAACATTTCTAAGTAGTCCTCTGCCAAGCGTTTCTTCGCTCCGAGCGAAACCACTTGCCAGTAGGCTGTCTCCACGTTGAGCAGGAGCTCTTCTTCGTCGCTTCGCAGTTGCTCGGCAGCAAGCTGCGCATTGTAGTCAGTCAGTCGGTTGTAGGCACTAATCTTTCCGCCCATGTAGATGGGCTGTGTGAGCAATAGTGCCGCCCCACCAATGTTGCGCGTATCGGTGCGAAAGGCGTCCACTACACCGCTGCCCGCCGCGTTGAGTGCGTCGGCAAACTGCTGTGCGCCACCCTGTACGTTCTGTATCAGTGTGGCCAAGTCGGGGAAGCGTTGCAGGATAGGCGTGATGGCTTCGACAAACTGCGGCATGCGCTCTTGGAGCGGTGCGAGCAGATTGGTGCCAATATGGTTCAAAGCGTCTTTTTGTCCATCGTTGAGAATGGATAATTCGCGCCCTAAACGCATATAGGTGGCTGTGAGTTGGACTTTGGGAAGCGCGTTGATGCGAGCAGCCTCATGTTCGGCCACACGCTGAGTGACCAAGGCGCGCGATGCACCGAGCGAAGTATTGTTAAGCAGTGCCATGTCGCGACATTCTTGCAGCGAGAGCAATTGCTGTGCAGAGCTGACTGTCACGATGAGACACAGGATGGTAGTGAGGATTATGTTTCGCATAAATCGAAGGTTCGTTAATCGTGTGGCAAAAATAATAATTCCTATTTGTTTGTGTGCCAAATAGGAATTATAGAACACGATTAGTCCTCAATCGGTCAACGTGGCAGAGCAGACTGAAGGGGGGAGTAATTTACGTGCCTGCGCTGCCGAGTAGATAGGAGATACGTTGCGCTACTTCTTCGATAGTGAGTCCACTGTCGTCGGTCTCTAATCGGAGTTCGTCGGGACGGAAGAGTCGCAGGGTTTCGGCCTGAGCTTGTGGGCCAAAGAGCAGTCCGATGCCCGCTTCGAGCAATTGGCGTGCCAGTGCGGGCTTACCGCGAAAACCGTGTACGTACCACGGTGCATCGTCAAGGCGTGGCAGCTGTTTACGCCAAAAGAGTAGGCGGTCGAAAGCCTTGACGCAGTGTATGATGAGCGGCTTATGGTACGTCGCAGCAAGTTGGGCGTGTGCCTCGAAGAAGAGGTCGTGTACAGCTCCGTAGCCGGTGTGACGGTCGAAACCCACTTCGCCAATGGCCGTAACCTCAGGGCGCGCGGCTAAGCGCTTCGTGCCTTCGAGGAGTGTGGCTACGTCGTCATCCGAAATGGCTGCAAAGGCCGATACCCACCAAGGATGTACCCCGACGCTATAACGTGCGCCAGCACGAGGTTGAAACGTGTCGGGCTGCGCTACAACGGCGCGTGGCAGACAGATGACAGCCTGTCCTGCGGGGGCTTGAAGGTTGTGCGTGTGGTGGTCGAAGAGCAGCATTGATGCGGAAAGAAACCCAGTGCGTACGCAATAATAAATATAAGTCAGAAGAAGCTGCGGCTCAAGGTACGGGGTCGTAGCCACTCCCTCCCCAAGGATGGCAACGCAGCAAGCGCCGCAGCGCCAACCAAGTGCCGCGCAGAGGACCGTGCTTTTGCAGGGCTTCTAAAGCGTATTGCGAACAGGTGGGTGTGAAGCGGCAAGCAGGAGGCGTGTGGGGCGATATGAAACGTTGGTAGAACCGAATGGGTGCTATCAGTAGTGCTACCACAATGCGGCTGATGGGATTTCTCATGGCGTAGTGGCTTGCTGCGAGAGGGTTTGGCTGATTTTGGGGAGAAGTTGTTGCAAGGCGCGTTCCACACGGGCATAGGACAAGTTGGTGTCTGCCACCCAAAGCAGTGCGATTTGTAGTACACCATGCTCGGTCGTGGGCAGACTATGCTGATTGGTGCGGAAAGCCTCGCGCATGTGTCGCTTAGCTAAGTTGCGATCCACCGCGTGGTGTAGCTTGCGCTTGGGAGCAACAAACAAGATTTGATAGGGGAGAGGGGATTCGGTGGGCTTGACAGTCCAAATGGCACGTAGGGGATAGGCCATGGCGGAGTGAGAGCCTTTGGCAAAAAGCACGTCAATGTCGCGTTTCAGACAGAGGTGACGTGCCTTGGGTAGTCCGTTGCGAGGTACGTTCATTGTTTGCGGCTGTGGCTCATGGCATTGCGGTCGTGACGCACTGCGTTCCATTCGTGAAAAAGTATGCCCGGCGTGGTGCGGAGAATCCAGAAGCAGCGAGGTATCTGTTTCTTAGGGTCTTGGAAGATGCGAAAGAGCCATTCCATGTGGTGGCGCACCATCCACTCTGGCGCACGACGTTCCTCTATGCCTGCATGAAACTTGAAGGCCGCGCCTACGGCGATGGCTACACCGCGCTCAAGATGGGGTAGGAGGTAGTGCATGAAAATCTCTTGCTTGGGTGCACCTAAGGATACAAAGATGATGTCGGGAGAATAGGCGTTGAGCCGTGCTGCTATGTCGGTGTAGTCAAAGTCCGCTACATGACAGAAAGGCAACTCCATGAAGAGCATATCACTCACCGCTGGGTTGAGCTTAGTCAGCTGGGCTTGGAGTGCAGTGAGGATGTTTTGGTCACCGCCGATGAATGCCATCTTGTAGCGTTGGCTCTCTACGATGAGACGGGTGAGTTCAGTGCCACTGAGTTGCTGGTGCTCTTTCTTGTATATCCACTTGATATAGAGCGGCACGTACGAACTATCGCACACACAGAACATGGAGTCTTGCACCACTTGTCGGTAGGCCGCACTGCGATGCACTGTGTTGAGAATAACTCCATCGCTCACGCAGATATACCCAGGGCGATTGCAAGCGAGGCGCTCGTCGATGCGATCAAGCACTACGTCGTATTCAAACTCGTAATTGATGCCAAAGTAGTTTTCCACGAATTTTCTTTGAGTTTTAGTGGTCGGAGTTTTCGGAGAACTCTGAGTAATCTGAGTTTTCTGAGTACTCCGATTACTCTGAGTACTCAGATAGGGGCGCTATTTGAGTTTGTCGATGAAGAATGTGGAAGCGGGCAGTCCCTGCGCATTGTGGAGGTCGGCACGTGTGTAGGGCTGCCAGGCATAGCGCACGGCATGTGGCACTTTCACACGACTACTCTTGAGTACGACACGTCCGTCGCCCACACGTATCTCGGCGGGATAGAACAAACCATCGGCACCAGCGATTTCAAAACCTTGCGTGCAAGCCAGTCCCTCGTCGTTATGGAAGGTGAGTTCTACGGATTTGCCTACACGCTTAGCGCTCTGGAGTACAGGACCTTCGCTCACGATATGACGCTTATAGGTATGGTGCAGGGCTTGCCAAGCTAAGCGTTCTCCCACGGGGCGTTTCTGTCGATAGTGTACGTCGAGCGTATCACCGAGGTCGGAGCTGACCACCATCCAAGTGTGTCGCGAGGTGCGTGCTATGCGACGCTGAGAGTCGCGGAAAGTAGGCCAGTCGGGGCGGCTCAAGCTCGAGAGTTGTACAAAGTAGAAAGGCAAGTCAGCCTTTTTCCAGTAGCGTCGCCAACTTTGTTGCAGGAGATCGAAGAGTTGGGTGTGCAACTCGGGTTTGTCGGCATTGCTCTCACCTTGATACCATGCCACACCGCGTATGTTGTACTGTTGCAAGGGCAGAATGCCTGCCTCGAACATATAGCAAGGCTCGTAGGGATGACGCTGGCGCGGGTTGGTAGCACGATGATTGTTTTGGCGTGCGCG
>JAFVCB010000064.1 GCA_017479555.1 Bacteroidaceae bacterium
ACGTAGGGCAGGCTCACGAGGAAGTCCACCGCCCCCTCAATGTCGCTCTCCTTCACGTCGGGCAGTTCCTGCTGGCGGGGCATGCCCTCGCTCTCACCGAAGTACGTGCCGTCGAACACCAGCGTCACGAAGCCGGCTGCCGTCAGCCGCTCGGCATATACCGACTGCGCCTGCTCCTTCACAGACAGCATCGGCCCCGTCACCACCACGGCGGGATAGTTCTCACTCAGCTTAAATCCCTCGGGCAAGCGCAGCAGTCCTGCCATGCGCGTACCCAACTGTTTGTTTACGAATACTACTTTTTGCGTGTCCATAATCTTCTTTATTTGGAGTTGTAAATCTTTTTCCCATTTACAATATTCACGCCTCGCTGTAGCGTGTCAAGTCGAGTTCGCACACCTTCTGCTGTTCGGGGGTAAGACGCATCACGGGATTGTTGAACAGCGACAATGAGCCTCGCATGCCGTAATTGCTCTGAGACGAGGAAATCTCGATAAACTCTGGTGTGACATAAATAACCGTCACCCGGAAGTCCTCCGTCGGGTGCAAATGGCCAATCAGTTCACCCCGTATCACAATCATGCAGTCACCTGTAGCCAATGTATATACCTTGCTATAAATACCCCGTTGTCTTAGGAGTGCTTCCGTCTTACGCACAAGTTCAAGGTCATTCTCAAGGAGTTTACCACTTTCAGCTTGGGCGATAATCCAGTCTGCATCGTTAAAATACGCCGCATAGTTGCGGTTCACAGCATTGCGTAGGATAACCTCAAACAGGCCAACAACTCCATAAAAATACTGGCTCAAGCGTATGTTATAGCGATAAAGGCGTAGTGCCTTTGCCTTGTTGTTAGAGCAAGCCTTTAGATACTTGCTTAAGCGTGCTTCTGAAAAAGCAACTTCGCTTGTTTTGAAGTCCATTTTAACTATATTATTTTTTTCGCTCGAAAGTTTGGCCTATTAGAATGAATGATGTACTTTTGCATTGTAAGACCCCGTTGTCCCTGCTCCAGCATACTTCGGGGTTAGTGCTTTTTATAGGGATAAGGCCTTGGAATAATAAGCGTTTAAGGCTTATTAAGCAAACTTCGCTTCTTGTTTTACTCTAATTTGATTTGTGTTTTAACCTTCTTTTCACAAACTTTTTCTCGCCAAAGCTGACTTCAAGCGAACTTGGTCTGCTTTTTAGCTTGACAAAGAAGTGTTAAAAGGGAATGGAGATTTTGAGCGTCAAGCTGCGACCAGGATTGTACAAGCCCGATGTTCCTACGTACTTGAGTCGGCTGAGGTGCGACTGGTAGGCGCGATCCAGCAGGTTGTTGACCGCAAGGAAGATATCGGCTACCTTGCGCTGTCTGACCACAAGGTCTGTGCCTATACTCAGCGTGAAAAGGGTGTAAGAGGGTGTGGCTGTCTCAGTATTATCCAGCGCGTAGTAGAACCCTTGGCGCAGGTAGCAGTCCATGGCTAAACTGGCATACGCATTAGCCAGTGCGAGACGACTTGTGGTCGCAGGCTTTGCGGGCAACTCCCATTTCACTTCGGCGCGCCAGTGTGGGGCGGGCGTGAGGGGCAGATACTTTGTTTGCGCCGTCTGGTGCGTCTGTTTGGCATGGACATACGAGAACGTATTTTTCAGATGCAACGTATGTATGGGGTGAACGTCTATGCCAAGTTCAAACCCACCGAGGCGGGCATTGCCCGAGGTATATTGGTATACGGGATAGCCTTCTGCTACGCGGGATGTGCGATGTGTGAAGATGTAGTTGTCGATGAAGCTATAGAACAGCGCTGCCTCGGCTGAAAGCCATCGGTTGATATAGTCTGCCCCTAAGTCTACCTGCCAGCTCTGTTCGGCCTTGAGCTGATGATTGCCCACTTCGTAGCGCACCGCTCCTTCGTGTATGCCATTCGATGACAATTCAGGCAGATTGGGCGCGCGAAATCCGCGTGCAACATTGCCTCTGAGATTCAATCCGTGCGCCACATGCCACACTGCGCCCGCACTACCTGTGAGTCCATCAAAGGTGCGCGAGAAACTATCGAAGCGGAGTTCCCCTTCGTCTTGTAGCGCATGCGCCCGCAGATGACGATTGTCGAAACGCAGTCCGCCGCTGAGCGTCCATCGACCCAGTTCGCGCTGTGCAGTGACAAAAGCGCCAAGGTCGAGGAGGGTGAAGTCGGGCACGAGGTATTCTGTACCCTTGTTGAGCGAGTGCTGCCACATCGCTGCCACGCCCGTAGATAGTTTCCAGCCATGAGCAAGGACGTGGGTATAGCGCACATCGAGCGTAGCGACGTGTAGGTCGAGGCGCAGACCATATTCGTCGGGCTGTTCTTCGTACTCCTTGCGCACATTTTGCTGATAGGCCATAATAGCTGTGAGCGTTCCGTTACGGAAATGAAAGGCATTGTCAAGCACGGCCTTGAAATGGTTCACGCGTTGAAAAGGCAGGGTGTGCCCGTAGCTGCGTCCACGCCATGTATCGGGCGCATCGTCAGCGGGCTCATCGTGGTCGTCCTCATCGCCCTCAGCTATGCTGGGGGTCAACGCATATAGGCTGAGCGTCAGCATACTATGTCCCCAGGCCTGACTGCGTCCCACCATGCCTCGCAGCGCGTGGGAGCGAAACTGCGAGCCTCGGACATATCCATCGCGCGCATTTCGATAGGCATGAGCGGCTTGCTGAGCGAAGCGTGCATCCCAAACCCAGCCATTCACGTTGCCACTATGCCCCAATTCGTAACGCCAAAGTCCATTACCCGTTTGGTATTCGGCCGAAGCATTGCCGCGCATGAGTCCCTCAGCGAGCAAGGCATGGGGCTTGAAAATGAGTACACCCGCCATGGCATCAGAGCCGTACATCAAGGTGGCGGGCCCTTTGATGACCTCGACGGATTCTACGCTCGTGGCATCGAGTTCCAACCCATGCTCATCGCCCCACTGCTGCCCTTCTTGGCGCACACCGTCTGCTATACATACGATGCGGTTGTAGCCCAATCCACGAATGATGGGTTTGGATATGCCTGAGCCAGTAGTTACTTGGCTGATGCCTGGAAACTGAGCCAACGTAGCCACCACGTTCGACGAGGAAGATTGATGCATATCGTGCGCACCGATGAGCGAGACGGGGATGGGCGACTGCGACTGACGCACGCGCCCCGTCACCCCTGTCACTGTAGCTTCGCCCAGGTCGGTATGACCGTAGAATATATCGGTACTGTCGGTATGCGACTGCGCACATAGCGCGACGCTACTGAGTAGCATAAGCACGAGGCAAGCAAATCTGTGGAACATAAAAGGGGTGGGGAAAAGTATCGCAGTAATCATCTAAAAAGGCACACGATGTGTCTATGAATGACGCGCTGGGGCATCGCAAATTGAGCGGGCAAAGATAAAATTTCTGCGTCAACCGTCCAAACTTTTTGCCCGCATATCGGCTAATTGCAAGCCCCCCTGTTTTTGGTTTCTCTATAAGGCTGGGAAAGGCACGATGGATAAAGGCTTTACCGCCAACATGGCAGGTTTATGAAAATGCGACTGAAACAATAGCCAAATGGATGCAGACTTTGTTAAATACTACTGTATCAGACAGTTACACAAGGACAATGGAAACAGTATTGGATTTAGCAGAGTGTAGAAAAGCCCCCTGTTTTTTTATATCCCACGCAAAAAAAAGTCGAAAAAAGATGAGATTTTGCACAAAGGGAAGCGTCAAAACGAGCTTGGAGGTCTCTCTGCCTACCCGCGAGACAAGAAAAACGCCCTCGGACTACGGAAAAACTGCATGCCTATGCAGGAAAAACTGCATGCCTATGTAAGAAAAACTACATGCCTATGTAGTTTTGACCAGATGCCTATGTAGAAAAAACTACCTCGGACATAGCATGGGCTATATTCGAGGTAGTTTTGGGGTATACGTTGTGGCACAATGCCTACGTACAAGGGTGCAAAAAGGCATTCGGAGGCTGTGCGCGCCCCTATGGTGAGGCAGGAAAATTAGTCTTCCCAGCCCAGTGCACTGGCACCAAGTACGGCGGCTTCGCTGCCTTTGAGACTGCTCACGAGAATCTTTGCCTTACCCTTGTAGATGTTTAGGATTTCTTCGTTATAGGCTTTCTCGATGGGATCCATGATGTAGTGTCCAGCCTTGGTCAGTCCGCCGAAGAAGACAAAAGCCTCTGGCGAAGAGAAGAGCGCATAGTTGGCACATGCCTTACCGAGTATGGAACCCGTATACTCGAAGATGTCCTTGGCGAGTTGGTCTCCCTTTTCGGCAGCAAGGAACACGTCGTAGCTGGTGATTTTCTCGGGATCAAGGTCGCGCAATGGGCTGGGTGCTGTACTCTGTTCGAGCAACAGGCGTGCCGTACGCGCCACACCCGTGGCACTGGTATAGGTCTCCAAACATCCCTTGCGACCACAACCGCACTGGCGTGCCTCGGGCGAACGGTCGTAGATGGCATGTCCCAATTCACCTGCGAAACCATCACATCCGTAGACCACTTTGCCGTCTACGACGATGCCGCTTCCGACACCTGTTCCGAGGGTTATCATGATGAAATTCTTCATGCCACGTGCCACACCGTAGGTCATTTCACCAAGTGCTGCGGCATTGGCATCATTGGTGACGCGACAGGGTATGCCCAAGGCCTCTTGGAAGAGTTTGCCTATAGGCACTACGCCCTCCCAAACCAGGTTGGCGGCATATTCGATGGTGCCATTGTAGTAGTTGCCATTGGGAGCGCCTATGCCCATCGCTTTAATCTTCTCGATGCCTCCTACTTCTTCGATGATGGGTTGGAGAGCTGTGACTGCGGCTGCCACATAGTCGTTGATGTCGGGATAGGCCTTGGTACTGATGGCTGTCTGAGCCACGATGTTTCCACGCTGATCCACGATGCCAAAAACGCTGTTGGTACCGCCCATGTCGAGTCCGATGACATAGGGCTTAGCAAGTGTAGGGTTGTCCATGATATATTGAGATTAAGTATTTTGTACGATTTAGCCCAATGCGGGTATTAGGCTGAGGGGATGTTTTTCGGATTGGCTTGTGCTGGCTTATGCGGTGCAAATATAAGAAAAGCGCACGGAATGAATTTCCATGCGCTGATTTTTTTCGTTCGATTCGCGGCAGACTTTGTGCTACGCAACTGACATCAACCCACACTGCCCTCGAGCGAAACGCTGAGTAGTTTCTGTGCTTCGACGGCAAACTCCATGGGCAATTTGTTGATGACCTCACGGGCGTAGCCTCCTACGATGAGCGATACGGCTTCTTCGGTAGGTATGCCTCGCTGGCGGAGGTAGAAGAGTTGGTCTTCGCTGATCTTGCTGGTGCTGGCCTCGTGCTCAACGATGGCATCGTTGTTCTGGACATCCACGTAGGGGAATGTGTGCGCGCCACAACGGTCACCAAGCAGTAGGCTGTCGCACGAGGAATAGTTGCGCGCACCCGTGGCGTGTTTGGCCACCTTAACCAATCCGCGATAGCTGTTCTGGCTCTTGCCTGCTGAGATGCCTTTCGAGATGATGGTACTGCGGGTGTCTTTGCCGATGTGTATCATCTTGGTGCCTGTGTCGGCCTCTTGGTGATTGTTGGTCACGGCCACGCTGTAGAACTCAGCTTGCGAGCCGTCGCCCGAGAGGATGCACGAGGGATATTTCCACGTGATGGCACTGCCTGTCTCGACCTGCGTCCACGAGAGTTTGGCACGCTCGCCACGCAGATGGCCTCGCTTGGTGACGAGATTGAGCACACCGCCACGGCCTTCGCTGTCGCCAGGATACCAGTTCTGCACGGTGCTATACTTCACCTCGGCATCGCGTTCCACGATGATTTCAACAATGGCGGCATGAAGTTGGTTCTCGTCGCGCATCGGAGCGGTACAGCCCTCGAGATAGGAGACATAAGCACCCTCATCGGCTACTATCAGTGTGCGCTCGAACTGTCCTGTACCGCGCGCATTGATGCGGAAATAGGTGCTAAGCTCCATCGGGCAACGCACACCGCGCGGAATGTAGCAGAACGAGCCATCGCTGAACACGGCACTATTGAGCGCGGCGAAGTAGTTGTCGCGATAAGGCACGACTTTGCCTAAATAGCGACGCACCAACTCGGGGTTTTCGCGCACGGCTTCGCTGATGGAACAAAAGATGATGCCTTTCTCCTGCAAAGTCTCCTTGAACGTGGTCTTCACACTCACGCTGTCCATCACAGCATCCACGGCGACGCCGCCGAGCGCCATGCGTTCCTCAAGCGGAATGCCCAGTTTGTCGAAAGTCTTCACGAGCTCGGGGTCGAGTTCTTTCTTACCTTCTTTCTTCTTGGTAGGGTCGGCGTAGTAGGAAATGGCTTGGTAGTCAATGGGGGGCAAAGTGACGTGCGCCCAGTCGGGCTGCTCCAAGGTGAGCCAATGGCGATAGGCTTTCAGCCGAAAATCGAGCAACCACGATGGTTCACCCTTGCGCGCCGAGATGCGACGTATCACATCTTCGTTGAGGCCTACTTCAAAGACCTCGGTGTCTACATCGGTCGTGAAACCGTATTCGTATTCTTTGCCTTCGAGCGACTGGAGTATCTCTTCGTTTTGTGCCATATCAGTGTGATTTATCAGCAGACTGGGTGGGCGCACTCATGTCAACCCAAATGGTATCTCCGTTGGACGAGTCAGGGGTAGGCGAAGTTGACGCGGCATCATCGTTGTCGAAGAACACAGTGAGCACCTGGCACACGGGCTGGAAGAGACACGACTCTTCGGTACGCTCACGCCCGATGATGTGCAGGGCATTCATCACATTGAATGCACAACTGAGCAGAATGATGAACTTCACCGCGCTGACCAAGGCACCAAGCACGGCGTTGGGGATGCCGATGGCTTTGTTCTTCACGGCCTTGGTGATGAGCGTGGCCACGAAGCCTAAAAAGATTGGCACAGCTATCCAAAGGAGCAAGAAAGCGGCTATGCTGGTGAATTGGTTGGTCTCTGAACCTTCTACGACTAAGTAGTCGCCGATAAAAGAATAACAAGTGGCAGCGACCAACAAGCCTACGAGCCAACCCAGCGCGGAGACTAACTCGCGCAACAACCCTTGACGCCAACCATTATACAATGCCCACAAAAGCACTGCGCACACAAACAAATCAATATACATCGTGCTGATACATTAGCAATGAGACATAAGGCAGGGAATCGGACTTCCCTTCCACAAAATCATTTGTAGCCCACGGGGTGGTTGAGAATGAGAAGCGTCTTCTCAGGCAGATTGAGGGCGGAATGCAACGCGGCTTGATCCATCGTCATGCGAGGCACAGTCTTGAGTCCCAGTGCTACGCAGGCCAAACAAATGTTCTGCGACACATAACCTGCATCCACCGTTCCCATCTGCTCAGCATTGCGCTCAAAACGCGACAGGTCGCTCGCGATGAGGAGGCAGACAGGAGCTTGCGCAGCAAAACTTTGGCGCGAAGCGATGGGCTGGCGCAGGTCTTTGTCGCTGACTTTGAGCAAGACGTGGCGCGAAGCATCATAGCGATAAGCTCCATCCTCACGACAAACATACACACATATATCTTGGCGATTCATCGCCGAGGGAGCGGTAATCTTACCCTCATCACTGCTGATGCCACATGCGGCCCAGAGCAGGTTGGAAAGCACTTGGTCGGAAAGGGGTGCAGGATTGGAAAAGTCGCGCTCCGAACGTCGTTGCTGCAAAGCCTCACCAAGGCTCACCGTACGCGGGAAGTCGGGAGCAGGGAGAGCTATCTCTTCTTGCGCCAGACAGACTGGACTACAGAGGGTGAAGAGTACAAAGACGAGGGCTGAAAACTTGACTGATTTCATCATACTATAAATTATATAATGTAAGCAACATTGGTACACTGTTCGCCCATATCCACCTCGGGGCATCGCACTGCTATTAGCACAGCATGGGTGAACAAGCGGCAGTGTTGGCAAGACGATAGACCTCCTCCGCCCTACAAGGCTGGGCGGGCAAAAGCGTGCCTGCAAAAGTGGCAAGAAATCTTTTTACAGCCAAACATCTTTGCCAAAAACCCCTTACACAAAGGAAAAAGCATCGGCAGAGCCACATATCTCATTAGAAACACTTAATTTTGCTACCCAAACAAAGTGCAGCACATCCTGCACACAAATACCTTTTACAAAAACATACAGACACATGGCAAGCCGTAAAAACCTAAAGAAAGCGATTAGAAACATCACCAACGAACTCCTCGCTGACTGCGTGGCACTGAACTTAGTAGGCGATGCTGACCAGGAAAAGTTGTCTGCCTTGGCCACACGTGCGCTTGTGATGGAAAAAGAATATATCGCCCGTGTTAATCACACCGAGCCTGGCAAGGTGCGCGAGTTCTACAAGAAGTTGCGCGAAGAACTCTCTAAAGAGGCCAGCGACATTGCTGCAGAGGTCATTCTGCTTTAAGCAAGTCTCTGCTTCTGTGTTCTTGCTCAGTTTCTTTTCAGGTTTGTTCTAACCATTAGCTTAGCGAATACCCCTATTCGCATCGTACGTTATGCTTCAATCCCTCTGCCACACGATACTCTTCAAATGGTTGGGCTGGACAGCCGAAGTCACCGTTCCTCATCGCCAGAAGTGCATCATCTGTGTAGCTCCGCACACGAGCAACTTCGACTTTCTGCTCGGCGAACTCTACTACACTGCAATAGGTCGCCGCGCTGGGTTCTTGATGAAAAAGAGTTGGTTTTTCTTTCCCTTAGGTGCTTTCTTTCGTCACATAGGTGGCATACCTGTGGACAGAAGTCGCCATGGTAGCCTCACCGATCAGCTATCCGCACAGGCGCAACAAGCGTCGCACTTTGAATTGGCTGTAACGCCCGAAGGCACTCGCAAGCGGGTGGAACGCTGGAAACGCGGCTTCTATTTCATTGCGAAGAAAGCCAATCTGCCCATCCAGCTCTTTGCGCTCGACTACAAGCACAAACGCATCGTCTGCACCCGTGAGCTGCTGCCCAGCGAGGACTTTCATGGCGACTGGCAAGCTATCATGGACTACTACAAGGCTTTTGAGGGTACGGAACGCCATCCTGGGCTTTTCCAGATAGAACAGGCTGAAACCTACACGCCCTAAGCCTCAACCTGAAAGCCTTAGGCTGA
>JAFVCB010000065.1 GCA_017479555.1 Bacteroidaceae bacterium
GGATAATAATCCAAAGCGTACGCCCCCACGTCATCTGGCGAAAGCCGTCAAGATAGAAGCGAAATATGCGAAGCGGTAGCGTGTTTTGGTACTTCATAGGGGCAAAAATACGATAAAGGACACGCTTGGCCAACTTTTTCAAGGCTTTTTGCGGTGTTGCGGTTTCTTTGTCGCAGCATTTTCGTTGACAAAGGGGGATAAACCCTTTATCGGCCTAATGACCGATTGGGACTATACAAAAAAGCTCGAACATTGAAAGGTCTACATTTGATGTAGCACGTTCAATGTCCGAGTTATATTGTTCTTCCTCAGAGTAGAGAATCCGTACTTGGACGGGATATGTATGGAAGTCGAGCTTGAAAAAATTACGAATCAATCCAAACTATTTCTACGCAGTACCCGTCGCGTTTTATCTTTACTCGAAGAAAACATAAAGACGCTTACTTCAGCAAAGAGAGTACAGCATCGTAGTCGGGCTCCTGTGTAATCTCGGGAACAAGTTCTGTGTAGCGAACTACGCCGTCGGCATCTACCACAATCACGGCACGAGCCAACAGGCCGTCCATGGGTAAACTGGTGATACGCAGGCCGTAGGCTGCATCGAACTCTTCGCAACGGAAGGCACTAAGCGACACCACATTTTCGATACCATTAGCACTGCAGAAGCGAGACTGCGCAAAAGGCAAATCCTTGCTGATGCAAAGCACAACCGTGTTTTCGAGAGAAGCTACCTCCTTGTTGAACCGACGAACACTGGCCGCACACACCTCGGTGTCCATACTGGGGAATATGTTGAGTACCACGCGCTTGCCTTGGTAATCGCTCAAACGGGATGTAGAGAGGTCGCCCTTGACCATCTCGAAGTCTGGAGCGAGGTCGCCCACTTGGGGCATTTCTCCTAAGAGACTGACAGGATTTCCTGCGAGTTTAGTTTGCATAATATGAGGATAAAAAGATAAAGTTTACTGTTGTGGCCAAGGATTTTGGGGATTTTGGGGCTGCTGAGGATAACCCTGTTGTGGATACTGAGGATAACCTTGTTGAGCCTGCTGCGGGTAACCCTGTTGTGGATACTGAGGATAGCTCTGCTGTTGTGGGTAACCTTGCTGCGACTGCTGATAGCCATACTGCGATTGCTGGTAATTGTTTTGCGGCTGCTGAAAACCATAAGCAGCATTGGGAGCATAGGATTCCTTGGGATTAGGACCGTACTCATTGGCACCAGGCTCACTATCTAAACACATGAATACAATGAATACGATGCTTGCTATCCAGCCTATAACAGGAATGCAACTACCTACAGCAAAAGCTAAATACCACCATCCGCTTCTACCTGTATCGTGCAGGCGACGTACAGCAACGGCAATACTTGGCACGAGAACAGCGAGGGCGTATAGTACGAGGATACCCCCCATGACAATTGCCACGATGAGCGAAGTTGACATAGAATGACTCCTATAACCATAGCCACTATAGCTATCTACCATACCTTTAACAGAAGCCACGGCAAATATAATGGAAGGAATCAGCACAAACAATAAATTGAAGAGTACGAAACTCCAATACTCTGTGCGACGCGCACGGCCTGAGAAATCTGCATACTTTTGGGTTAAGCAGTTCTTGTAGTATTCAAACATAACGGTAAAGAGGTTTTAATGGTTAACAAAGGTAATTAACGGGACAAATATACAACATTCTTCACATTCATTAACAACTATTTACAAATTTCTTTGATTATCAACAAAAAAGCGCCTTGGTGTGCGCTTTGTGAAAAGGTGTACGGACGTTAAGAAAGATACTCCATCTCGACTCAATCTTGAAGCAACGCAATAGCTTCATCTCGCAATGCCGTAGGCAAGGCTATCTGTCGCAAGTTGAGGGAATGAAGCCAGTCGGCCACTTCTTCGCTGCGCAAGGTATAGAGTACATCGGCAAACTGCGCTTCTTCTGCGGGCGTATAACTCTGTGGGTCGCGATGGCGAAAGAGGTCGAGTTCCTCATCTTCAAAATATTGTGGAGATGACTGTACAGCGTGGCGCAACATCCGTTCGGCATAGCATCCTGTGCCATCAGCAGCACAGGTTTGGCAGGCCTCTGATGTGTCGCTACGGGGTTGTGAATCGGAGAATGACGACGAGGACGCTTCATGGCTATGGTCGCCACTCGTGAAGAGGGTCAACAAGGCTGTGATAAGCCCCAATGCTATAAGCAGGGAGAGTAGCACCCACATATATTAAGTTTGTTTGTGGCAGACGATATTTCAACAAAAGCAAAATAGGAAAAACAAGCTACACTTTGCTCTTATGGCTGAACGAAAGGGGCTTACGATTGGGACAAAAATGGCTGCAAAGTTTCCCAGAACGTAGGATAGGATTTGCTGACCACTTCGGGATGATTGATGACCAATCCATCGTAGAGCATCGCACAGGGCGCAAAGGCCATAGCCATACGGTGGTCGTCGTAAGTATCAATTTGCACAATAGGCAGACTCTCTCGCACGTGACCATCCCATAGCATCTCACTGTCAAGGCGAATTTGCACCTCTATGCCTAATTTAGCAAGTTCTGTCTGAAGCGCTGCAAGCCGGTCGGTCTCTTTGATACGTAGGCTCTGCAATCCTTCAAAATGGAAAGGCACGCGCAGCATCGCACAGGTCACGACCAGCGTCTGAGCCAAATCGGGCTGCTCGCTAAGGTCTATATGAAGGAAGAGGTCTTCAGGACGCTCCACTTTCGTCAGTGTGACACCCTGCTCATCATATTGGGTCTGTACGCCTAAGGCACTGAATAATTCAGCTACGCGACTATCGCCCTGCATACTATTTGCCGTAAGTCCTGGGAGTTGAATAGTGGCCTGTGAATCGGGGGTGAGCGCCATGAGTTCGTACCAATACGATGCGGCACTCCAATCCTGTTCTACACGGAACGGCTCTGTGCGATGATATCCTCCCGAATGAACGTAGAGCGTACTCTCCCCTATCCACATGGCTCGCGCTCCGAACCGCTCCATGATACCTATTGTGAGATTGATGTAGGGACGCGAGGCTATCTCACCACGTAGCTTCACTTGCAGCCCATGCGGAAGTAGTGGACCAAGCATCAAAAGGGCTGAAACATACTGCGAACTGACATCAGCTGAGAGTTCCACGGTAGTGCCTGTGAGTTTACTACCATGGATAAGGAGCGGTGGGAAACCTTCTTGCTCGGTATAGGAGATGTCTGCACCAATCGAACGTAGCGCATCCACAAGCACGCGGATAGGGCGTTGACGCATACGTGCAGTGCCATCGAGCAGAAAGTGTTGCCCTTCGCGAGTAGCAAGCAGGGCTGTAGCAAAACGCATGGCGGTGCCTGCCGCGCCAATATCTATACGCTTGGAAGCTGTCTGTGTGTTAGCACTATTCTCCTCCACACAACCAAAGAGATCAGCCATTTCCGACGCACTTTGTCCTTTACGCGAACGAGGAGAGATGGGCTGCGCCGATGGTGCTTCTCCATTCACTACACGGAGCATCGCATCGGTGTCATCGCATTGCGAAAGGTTGTCTATCCGACACGGCGCATCGAGCGTGGCATTGATAAAGAGTACACGATTGGAGATACTCTTGGATGCAGGCAGAAGCACTTTGCCACGCAATTCATTAGCGAAATGAAGAGTCATAAAAAACTGAAGCAAGAGAAGGGTTTGAAAATACGTAGAACGCTGAAAACTTAGGGTTCATTCGACTTGTCGTACCAGCGGTTGGCGGCGAAAATGTCTTTGGCAACACCCTGTCCATTCTCATAGCATACTGCGAGTTGATAGGCTGCATCCTTGTTACCCGCCTCGGCTGCGCGGGTGTACCACATCACGGCTTGATGATAGTCGAGAGCTACACCCTTTCCATAGTAGTAACAATCGCCTAAATTGCGCCACGCATAGACAGAACCCAAGCCTGCTGCTTTGCGCAACAAGGCTATACCTTTATTGGGATCTGCCTTGACACCTGTACCATATATATAACAGTAGCCCAAATTGTTGATGGCCTCAACATGACCTCCTTCGGCTGCTAACTCATAGGCAGAAAAAGCTTGTTCGGGCTTTTTGAGTTCGTCATAGAGACATCCCATATTGAAGCGTGCTTTGAGGTTTCCTCCTTCAGCCGCCTTTTCGTACCAAGAGATAGCGGTTGTGAGGTTTTTCTCTACTCCCTGTCCGTATTCATAGCAATAGGCTAAGTTATACAGCGCATCCACAAAACCTTGCTCAGCGGCTTTGCGGTACATCTCTACGGCTTTCTGGTATTCCTTCATATTGTAGCGCCAATCTCCCACAAAGTTTTGCGACCACGCATCGCCTTGAAGAGCGGCTTTCTGATACCAAAAGACTGATTTGGCTGAGTCGCGATGGGTAGAATCGTTGTATAGATGTCCGAGTTCGCGTGCGGCCACCACTACACCGAGACTATCGGCATGCGTGAGTAGTGCTACTGCGCGCTGAGGATTTATGGGTGTACCTTTACCTTCTCTATAGCAACGTGCCAAGGCAACAAGGGCTTCACCATCTGCTGCCTCTGCTGCTTTACTGAGCCAGAAAAAGGCGCGTGAGAAATCTTGTGGCGTACCCGTTCCCTCGAACAAGCGCAGACCTGTTTCGCGCTGAGCGATCGTGTGACCACGACGTGCCGACTGATAGAAATTGGCAAAAGCAAGCACTTCGTCTTTGGTCGTACCGCGTCCTTCTGCATAAAGACTGCCTAAGATGAAGAGTGCCTTAGCACTGTGACGATTGGCAGCTCGATTACTCCATACAAAAGCTAAGGAGTCGTTTTTCTCTACTTCGCGACCATAGAAATAGGCTTCGGCCAACTCGCTCTGCGCCATAAGGCTACCCGCCTCGGCACGTGTAGTGAGCGAATCTACGTATGAGCCGCCAGAAGTTGACTGCATTGTTTGGTAGTAGTCCCAACCAAACCAGCCACCAGCGCCAAGGGCAGCAAGAATGATAAGCCAAAGTAGGCAGATAAAGAATTTACGAATGCCGCTGCGCTTCTTCTTGGGCTTGGCAGGGGCAGGATGTGTAGTGGTTACTGTACTGTCGTTCATATCAATGGGTGATGAGGTCATGGTTCGACCATTCAAATGACTTTGCAAAGATAATAAGTAAAAAAACTCGCGCTATACTTTGCAAGCACAAATTTTCACTTACGAAAGAGTTAAAAAGAGCAGAGCAGGTGTATTTCTGTCTTGGGTCGCTTACTTTCTATTCATTTTGCGCTTCCAGCTCATAAACCACGCTATGGCTACAATGAATGCCACACCACCCATGGCGTAAGCGCAGAGGGGAGCGAGGGCGAATCCATTCTGTGAAATCAAGATGAAAGTCAAGCATACTACCAACATAAATAGTGCTGGCACAAGCGTGATAATATAAGGCTTATGCTGTTGGGCTAAATACACAGTTATTGCCCAAAGCGTGAAGACAGAAAGTGTCTGATTAGCCCAACCGAAATATCCCCAGATGATATTGAAACCATCCTTGTCGGCTATGTTGTACCAAATGAGTAGAGCTGTGACGGCAAAGAGGGGCAAGCAAATAAGTAAGCGACTACCTATCTTCTTTTGTTTCATTCCTATGAACTCTGCTATAATTAGGCGCGCTGAACGTAGTGCGGTATCACCGCTTGTGATGGGTGCAGCGACAACTCCCAAGAGTGCCAACACGCCACCTATTGCACCCAACCATTGGTTGGCTACCAGCGTAACTACCTCTGGTGCCTGTGCCTCGGTGGTACTCCCCACGGCTTCTGCGCCGCCATCGTAGAAGAACCACGATGCTACGGTAGCCCATATCAAAGCCACAACGCCCTCGGTTATCATCGCACCATAGAAGATGGGACGTCCTTGTTTCTCGCTCTTTATACACCGCGCCATGAGAGGGCTTTGCGTAGCATGAAAACCGCTTATCGCTCCACAAGCTATCGTGATGAACAGAGCGGGAAAAATGGGTGTGGAACTGATTGGTGTGAGGTCTGTACCCCAAACTTCGGGCAGCGATGGCCATTTCACGAAAAGCACTATCATCAGTGCCACAGCCATGAACAGCAGAGCGAAAGCAAATAGAGGATATATTTTACCTATAATCTTGTCGATAGGCATCAACGTGGCTATCACATAATAGACGAAAATCACTACTACCCAGAACATAGATGCCTGAACTGCATTGCCTGTCCACGATGTGGTCAGCTTACCAAGTATCAGAGCGGGGCTGTATACAAATACAGCACCTACCATCACCAGCAACAACACGCTGAAGATGAGCATCACGCGTTTGGTATTATTTCCAAGATAGATACCTACCAACTCTGGGAGTCCTGCTCCTCCGTGGCGCATAGAAAGCATCCCACTCAAATAGTCGTGGGTAGCTCCTGCAAAGATACAGCCCAACACAATCCACAAATAGGCGGCTGGGCCATACATCATACCCATAATGGCACCAAATATAGGTCCAGTGCCTGCTATGTTGAGGAACTGTATCATGAAGATTTTCCAGTTGGGCATCAGGATATAGTCTACTCCGTCAGCCATCGCCACAGCTGGCGTAGGACGATTGTCGGGGGCAAAAATGCGTTCTACGAAACGTCCATAGCATACGTAGCCCAGTAATAGGCAAACCAAGGAAATAACAAAAGAAATCATGGGAATACAATGGTATATAAACAGCGAAAAGAGAACACTTGCTTAAGTGCCCTCTTCTCTTATTGCGGTGGGCCAGCTAGGGCTTGAACCTAGGACCTCCAGATTATGAGTCTGTTGCTCTAACCAACTGAGCTACAAGCCCGCTTTGTTTTTTCAGTGTGCAAATGTACAACAAAAAATCAATTACGACCTTTTCCAAACAAGTTTTTTCGCAAGTTGTTTGAAATAAGACTGTCAAACATGTAGTGCAACTGCTACTTTAGGTAACAACTCTTCCTTCTAAGCTAAAAGCTCACCGACTGCCTCAAAGTGGATTTACTTTTCTTTCACTAACGGCTGCAAACAGAGTTTGTCCACTAAAGGTTTGAGCCATTTCACATAACAGGCTGAGAGCAGGATGGTCAGTACGTAGACCACGGGGATTCCGAGAAGCAATGCTACATAAACGCTGTTGTACCCACGACTATGTAGCAAGCCAAAGACACGATGGCCGACGATAATGTGAAAGATGTAGATATATGCTGAATACTTGAATCCTATATGTGCCACGCCCGCTATTGTTCTCCCTGGCTTTGAGTGGATACTCAACACAAGAAGAAACAGGGCTGTGGCTGTGGGTAGGGTAAAGAAATAGTTGTCGCGAATGGGATTGTCTGGACTAATAAAGTAGCTATGCACTAAGGCTTCAAGTGCGACTAAGATGCTCGAACCGATGCAGATACTTACGAGTGTACTTCGCCTGTTGTCAAGCCGTGAAGTTTGCCGCGCTTGATGTTTTGCCACAAGGCGTCCCAACATCATGTAGGGAAATGCTAAAAAGAGGAAATTGCGTGTAAAATATTCGGGTATAAAAGGGAGGAAGTTACTCACTGACAGGAGTATATACAACACGGCTGCCACGATATACGGAATGCGATTATTTCCATAATGGTCCGAGAGCCTCATTAAGCACAAAGCATACAGCACGGCATAGAAATACCACAGATGGGGTACGGAAGGCACTTTGTTGCAAACTATCCACGACAGCCAGTCCACAGGACGGAACTCCTGAGCGACCAACTCACCCAAAGTGCCCAAGTGCCACTCTATAGCAATAGAATACGTCAGGTACAATAACGTGGAGAGGAGTGCCATCACAAGAAGCTTGATTAGATGCCAGCGAAAACGTCCCGATGCCACCAACTTGTCGTAGTAGAAGCCTGTAGTCATCAGAAACAACGGCACTGCCACGCGCACCTCGGCCATCACTACTTGCGAAAACAAATCTGTGAAATGGTGTCCTGCAGTCCACTGACTGAAATGGATAACAACCACCAGATAGGCCGCAAAAGCGCGCAACACATCTATATATGCGTTGCGCGCTGGCTTGTTAAGTGTTTTCCGTATGGATGACTCCATATATATAATATGGTATATACGATGTTTACCCCATCTCGTTCATTAGACCGAATTGGGATTACGCTTTGCTTTCAAAAGCATGGAGGATTCGGCTTGCTATAGCTGCCATTTCGTCTTGCGAAAGCGAGAGTTTCTTTTTGCCAAAGTCCATATCGATTTCGCTTTGCAAAGGGGCTAAATGCACATGGGCATGATTCACATCAAGTCCCATTACGGCTACACCTACTTTTACACAAGGAAAGACGCTTTTGATGGCCGCCGCCACTTTCTTACAGAAGACCATCATTCGTCCGATTTCTTCATCGGTGAGGTCGAAGAAATAGTCCACTTCGCGTTTGGGAACGACCAGTGTGTGTCCCTGCGTAACGGGATTGATGTCTAAGAAAGCGTAAAATTCTTCGTTCTCAGCACATTTATAAGAGGGTATCTCGCCGCGAACTATTTTAGTAAAGAGTGTCATAATCGGTTTTGTTTTTAGTTCAATCAGATACTGATGCTCACAATCTCTAACTGCACCGTGCCTTGTGGAATCTTCACGTTGACCACGTCGCCTACCTTATGTCCCAAAAGTCCTTGAGCGATTGGGGTAGCTGAACTGATTTTGCCTTCACGCAGGTTGGCTTCTGTCTCACTCACGATGGTATATTTCATCAAGGCTTTGTTCTTCACATTGCGTATCTCGACAGTAGAGAGTATCTGTACTTGGTCTCCTTTGAGCTGTGACTTGTCGATAATCTTAGCTGCACTGATTTCAGCTTTGAGACTATTGATCTTCATCTCGAGCATAGCCTGATGCTCCTTGGCTGCTTCGTATTCGCTATTCTCGCTCAAATCGCCTTTATCTCGTGCTTCTGCGATGGCGGCAGAGGCTGCGGGACGATCGATTTGCTCCATTCTGCGGAGCTGGGCTACCATCTTGTCGTAGCCTTCTTGTGTCATGTATGCCATAATAGCAGATTTAGATTTTCTGGTAAAAAAAAGAAGCGCAATCGCTCGTGCTACGAACGTTCTCGTTTGGCCAATAGAGCAAGTCCAAAGTGTACTTCAAAACTTGCCTTGGCGAGAAAACGTAGTGCCGAAAGAACGATTACCGCCTTTGTAGGATATATGTTTTGATTTGTAGGTGCAAAAATAGGTTAACTTTTCAAATAAAGAAGACCTTTGCAGCTAAAAAGGCATGAAGCTACGCATTCTGTCCTCTTTTTTTGCCAAAAGCGAACTCCTAATGTAGTTCTACAACTTGGCAGTCGCGAAATGTTTTACCCTCTACGGTGAGCAACACCAACGTACGCACCGTTTGCCACCCCGAAAGTCCTGCTGCGCCTGGATTGATGTGCAACATCCGCAGGCCTTCATCGTACATCACGCGCAGTATATGAGAATGGCCACACACAAAGAGGTCTGGCGGATTGGCCACCAAACGCCTGCGTACGCTGTAATCGTAGTGAGCAGGATAGCCTCCTATATGTTTGAGCAAGATATCGGCTTCTTCACATTTGAAACGAAGGAGTTCGGGATATAATCTGCGCACATCGCCTCCGTCTATATTGCCGTGTACGGCTCTGAAGATGGGTGCTAAATCGCTTAGCCGCTCTGCCACTTCCATCGAACCAATATCGCCCGCATGCCATATTTCGTCGCATGTAGCAAAGTGCTGGGCATATCTGTCGTCCCAATAACCGTGTGTGTCTGAGAGTATACCTATGCGTTTCATCGCATTTGTTTTTTGCGTGCTTGACTATGGTTTTGCTGCAAATTGTAGTCCTAAACGCTCTGCCACGAATTGCGCGATAAGGGTTGTAGATCTATCCAGTCCGAGCCTACTGCTATTGATACAGAGGTCGTAAGTGGCGGCATCGCCCCATTTCTTGTCGCTATAGAAGTTGTAGAAGTTGGCGCGCGCTCTATCCCCTTGTTCTATGAGTTTGTGGGCTTCTCTTTCATCGCATGCGTGCCGCTGCATGATGAGCCTTACACGATCGGCTTGGTCGGCGGCTACAAACACACTGACCAAACGCGGGTGCTCTCGCAGCACATAGTCGGCACAACGCCCTATAAAAACACACGAATCGTGTTCGGCTGCCGAGCGAATGGCATCGCTCTGTACCCTGAACAGGGTCTCTTCGGTCAGTCCTTTTGCACCAAACTCTCCGAGACTCCATGCATGGTGCATACCGTCAAGGGTAGCACGCAGAAAGCCTTTGTGCTCATCCTTGCTCTCAAATACGGCTTCGCTCAGTCCGCTCTCTCGGGCTGCCAACGACAAGATTTCTTTGTCGAAATATGCTGCGCCAAATAGCTCGGCCAAGCGTTTGCCGATATATCTGCCTCCACTGCCCAGCGAGCGGCCTATAGTTATCGCAAAGGGTTGCTGTGTCATAGTGTCTATACAATATATAATATAATGTAACGAACCTTCTCTTACGCTCCCTGCCCGATGTGTACTCAGCACTACTATAGGAAGCAGGAAACGTGTTAGTTTGGCTCTTTGATGTCGTCTATATCGGTTGTGATATATTCTTTCTTGAATTTCTTCACCTGTCTCCACAGCATGAAGGCAGCCAACACAAAGGCCAGCACATCGCTCACGGGATAAGCCCACCACACGCCCTCTATCGGGTCGCTAAATAGGCGGGGCAACAGTAGCAGAGCAGGAACGATGAAGAGCAGTTGACGGGTTAGCGATAGGAATATGGCAATGGCTGGTTTGCCCAAGCTCTGAAAGAATGCAGTGGCCACAATACATAGTCCCACTATAGGGAAGAAAAGGGAGAGTATACGCATGGCATGCGCCGACATCTCTATGAGTTCGGGCGAATCGCTGGCAAAAAGCCTTGCACAGGGTTCTGCCCAGAACATTGCTACCACAAAGCCTATTGTGGTGACCAATGTGCCGAAAAGTAAGGCCCAGCGCAATACTTCCACTACACGATGGTATTTCTTAGCCCCATAGTTGTAACCTGCTATGGGCTGCATGCCTTGGTTAAGGCCTATCACGATGAGTGCCACCAACATCAACAGCCGGTTGGCTATGCCGTAAGCTCCCACGGCATAGTCTCCGCCATAGGTAGACAACGAGCGGGTCATCAAGATGGTCACCAAGCAGGCACACAGATTGATTAAGAAAGGCGACAGACCTATGGCCAATGATTGGCGTACAATCTTGGTGTCTATACGCAGGTACTTGCGTTGTATATGTATCAAGTCTTCTTTGCGGCTAAATAGTCGTACCTGCCAACACAGCATCAGCAGTTGGGCGGTCACTGTAGCTGCGGCTGCACCACGGATGCCCCACCCTAACACGAAGATAAACAGGGGTGCCAGCGCGCAGTTGATAACCACCGTTCCCATCGTTGCACGCATGGCTTTCTCGGGACGATTGGTGGAGCGTAGCAGGGCGTTGAGGCCCAAGTAGAGGTGGGTCACCACATTGCCTGCCAAGATAATGGTCATGAAATCGTAGGCGGGTTTCAACGTCACGTCACTCGCGCCGAAAAATCTCAGCACGGGTACTAACGACAGTTGCAACACCACTTGCAACGATAGTCCCATCACAACGTTCATAAGCAACACATTGCCCAATATCTTCTTGGCGGCCTCGTAGTCGCGCTGTCCTAAACGTACGCTCATCAAGGTGCTACCGCCCACACCCACCATAGCGCCAAAAGCGCCTGTGAGCGACATCACGGGCATGGTGAGCGCCAAACCCATGATGGCTGCAGAACCCACACCCTGACCGATGAAGATACCGTCGATGATGTTGTACAGGCTGCTGGCTGCCATGGCCACGATGGCGGGCATAGCATACTGGAACAAGAGTTGTCCCACGGGACGCTCGCCAAGTATGAGAAACTTTTCTTTATCGTCTTGCATCTTTAATCTATAGGAAAGTCCGTAAACTTATCAGCCACGCGCTCTATTCATTCCACATTGCGCCAAACACCAGTGTGCAGATTGAGTTGAAATCGCTCTAAGGGGAATATTTGGCAATGATGGTCTTGAAAAGTCACGGGAAACACAATGGTTTTGCTCTCAGCAAGCGTGGGGTCTTTCCAGCGGTCGCCCACGTAGAGATAAGTGGTCTGCTTAGTGCCTTTGATGGTCAGAATAGCGGCTGCTTGCGTGCGATAGCAAGTGGCATCGCCCACATCCTCGAGGGGCGACCATCCCTCGGTGAGACTCTTGGAATAGGAGAGTTTACACTGATTGGGTGCCCACCCCGTGCAGGCGGACGAGAGCATATAGTAGGTGTCGCCTATCTTCACTACGGCTGGTGCTTCGCGGCGCAAGCCCTGCAAGAGTGGGGTATGAGCCACCACACGGGTGTAGTCTGTCGATAGTCGAAACAGGCCTAAGTCTTGGTTCTCGTTGGTCGTAGCAATGAAGTAGGCTGTGCCGTCTTCATCAACAAAGACATTGCAGTCGCGCGCCTTGATGCCACAGGGTCTGCCAGCCCATTCCTGTACGTAGTCTCCGTCTATGGTGGCGCAACTGAAACAGGCCGACTCTGACGCACCGTAATTGGAGGCCTCCCAGTGACACCATACCACGTAGCGTCCTGTCACTGGGCTTTTGAGCAGTTTGGCACGTTCTATCATTCGCTCTCGCCCCAAGAGTGGAGATGTGATGCCATTGGCTATAATCTTGCGCTCAAAACGCCAGTGTTGCAGGTCGCGCGAGCTATATAGATTGACGTCGGGCTTACCTCCGTTTGCTCTGTCTTCACCCACCATCCACCAGCGGCCTCGCTCGTAGAGAAAGCCTGGCGCATGTGCCTGTACGGTGTCGCCTGCTGCGGTCTGCCACAGCGTACCATTGACGAAGGTGGTCCACCCCCGCGCGCCTTGTGCTATGGCGGAGGTACTATGTAGTGCGGCCATCAACAAGCTAAGTAGTGCGATGGCACAAAGGGATTGTCGTTTTTTCATAAGCGATAGGCTATGGGCTATAAATATCCTTTCGACCAGCGCCACAGGAATTGCCAAACTCTAAAGACGGGATGCCACAATACTTCGCTGGGATAGTGCGAGAGGAAATGTAGGCTCCTACGCTGCTTGCGCACGAAGCGTTGCCAATGCCCGTCGCCGGGTTCTTCGTGGGCAAAACGAGTGTCGTATTTCCCAAAGTTGCCTGCCAGTATAATCTCTTCGAGCAGAAACCTTCCCTCTTTCTCGGAGGCTGTAAAGAGCATGTCTCTCTCCTTAAGCCCGAAGTAGGTCTGCAACACCCACATCAAGGCGCGCACAAAACGTGTCATGCCGAGGCATTTCAAGGTGGCTGCGGCGGCGTGGCGGTCGGATGGGGTCAGCGCGGGGTCGGTAAGTACATAGTAGTAGTCCAATACTTGGCGCAATCCTACCCCCTCGTCGAGCAGGTGTCTATAGATGTGTACGGCTATAAACACGCTATTGAACTGCGGTGTGCTGACTCGCACGCTGCCTGCTCCCTCGGGCAGTGCCTGACGATGGTTCACCTCGGTGGCCCACTGGCTGGCAAACCATTGTTGTAGGCGGCGGTTGGTCAGCGGGCTGTACATCCACGAGGGGGTGAAATGGGCTTCCACGCTCAGTTTCTTGAACACGGGAAAATCCATGTGGTGATACACCACTGCTTCGTGCGGAAAAAATCTGTGTATATAGGCGACTATCTTGTCGCGCCCTCCCTCCATCCAGAGGTCGATGTCACCCGGGGTACGCGTCAAGGGGTCGGGGTAGCTGAGGCCTACGCCCTGTCCTTTGAGCAGTATGCTCTTGATGCCATGTTGTTCCAAGCGCTCTGTGAGTTTCACCACGGCCTGATTGAGGCGGCGGTTGCTTTGCTTAGTACGCTCGGCGGCTGCCAGCCATGCGAACATGGTTTCTGTCTCGGGCTGCTGCGACACGGGCAAGCGTTTCACGCCTTCCATCAACACTCCGACCAACGTCTGCTGCTTTGCCTGGCTCAATAGTTGTTCCCACTGGGTTGTAGGCCAAGCTTCTTCGAGCCTGTCGGCATGTCCGAGGGCTACGCGAAGAAGTTGAAAGAGTGGCTGCATAAACGTTGGGTAGTTTGCTGATGATGCTACAAAGATAGCACAAAAAAGCGGCTCTATAGCGCGCTGCATTCCCAAATAGGGGCTTTACGAGGACGGCGGCGCATACTTTTGCGAATAAGGTGATGCAATCTAAGTATACATATCTCCGTCATGTCCTCACACTACGTTGGTAAGAAAATGGATGAAAGTAGCCTACTCCGCCGCTGCAGATGCTTCAAACTCGTAGCGTAGCGTTTGGCGCAAGGCTTGCTCGATGGGATATGGGGGGATGAAGCCTGTAGCCATCGCCTTGTCGGAAGCGAACTGTGTGGTGGCGCAAAACTTCTTGACGCGGGCGGCACTGATAGCGAAGCGATGGCGTGTGAGCTGGGAAAGGATATCAAAACAATAGCCGCCCATCATGCCTAACCAGAGCGGGAAATGGGTGGAGGGGATATGCTTATCGAGTGTCTCACTGACGAGTTTCACCAAATCGTTGGTGTTGTAGTCGGGCTTGTCGGCATAGTTGTAAACTTGGTATCCCGTGGCATCGTGCTGCAATAGGTGGTGCACAAAGGCCACTACATTGCCTACGTAGGCCATGCTCTTGTAGTTTGTCCCCTGCCCTACCATGAGGAAATGGCCTTGCTGAATTTGGCGAAGCAGGTTGTAGACATTGCCGCGATTGCCTTCGCCGAACACGACGGTGGGACGCACCACAATGGCCTGACGATAGGCATGGTGCGATTGCCACTGCACCAAGAGCTGTTCGGCTTTCCACTTGGTGCGACCATATTCATTGGCGGGGTCGGGCGTTGCGCTCTCGTCCACATTGGGTTTGCCCAGACCATAGACGGCTACGGACGAGAAGAAAATCAAGCGACGCACGCCATGCTGGCTCATCGCGCGCAACACGTTGCGCATACCCTCCACATTGGTTTCGGCATAGCGCGAGAGCGGACGTACATCGTCGCGATGCTGGGCGGCGAGCAACACCACGATGTGGGCATCCTGCACCGCATGGAGCATATCGAAGAACCTACGCACGTCGCCCTTTGTGGTGATGTCGGGATGGGTGGCACTGTCGGCTATGTCTACGTTGCGCACATCGTAAGTTCCCTCGGCACGCAACAAGCTGATGAGCCGCGTACCGATGAAGCCGCTTCCGCCGATCACGACTAAACGGGGCTTGACCGCTGCTGTCGATACCTCTGTGGCGGAGGCTGGGGACTGAGTGGAGAACTTATCGTTTGCGGAGTTCATAGGCTTGTAGCAGGTATTCCATCATCTTATGTGCCAATACCTCGCGGTCGAAGTCGGCCACCAAGGCACGGCAACCTGCTTTGCAGGAGGCGTAGAGAGCCTCGTCGGTGGTGAGTGTGCGGAGTTCTTGCAAGAAACTGTCTTCGTCTTCTGGCACGAAGCAACGGCCTGCACCGTATTTTTCTACCAATTGTTGTGCCTCGCCTTGCACACCCATCAAGATGGGGATTTCCATACCCGCATTCTCGAAAATCTTACTCGGGATGACGCTCAAGAAAGTATCTGAGCGACGCAGATTGATGAGCGCCACATCGAGCAGGCTCACGTATCGGCTCACTAAGTGTTTGGCCACAGGGGGCAATATGGTCACATTTTGCAGCCCTAACTCTTCTTTCTGCTTGAGCAGACTGTCTTTGCGGGCACCATCACCCATAATCAGGAAGTGGTAGTGCGTGTCAGTCTCCAATCGCTTGGCACAACGCAGGATGAAGTCAAGCTTATGCGCCATGCCGAGCGTACCGATGTATCCAATGACGGTTTTGCCCTGCAACCCGAGTCCGTGCAGGAGTTCCTGGTCTTTGGCTATGGGATGGAACAGGCTGCGGTTGCAACCGTTCTTCACCACTTCGATCTTTTCCTTGAAAATGCCACGCTGTATCAGTCGCTCACGAAACGAGTCGGTCACCACGATAATCTTGCGCGCACTCTTGTAGCAACGAAACTCCTCCCACTCGAAATAGCGAATGAACGGACCCATCTTCGCTGCACCCACGGCCTTGATGGATTCGGGCCAAAGGTCGCGCACTTCCATCACCCATGGTATGCGACGAAACCACGAGAGGGCGCGACCGCTCAGGGCTGTGAAAAATTGTGGTGAGGTAGCTACGATGAGGTCGGTCTTTACACGAAGGCCAGCCAAAAAACTGGTCACGCTGAACGATATGAAGTCTATCAAACGTTTGGCTACGCCCTTATTGGCAGCTATGAAGCTCCAAACACGTATGACGCGTATGCCGTCCATCGTCTCCTCTTGGTGCCAGCGATTCTTGTAGCCATCAAAGACTTTGCCGCGAGGAAAGTTGGGCGCACACGTGATCACGGTGACCTCGTGCCCCATCTTCACCCACTCGCGTGCATGCTCGTAGGTTCGCGTGGCGGGAGCGTTGACCTCTGGAGGGAAATTGTCTGTCAAAAATAGGATGCGCATAAGGGAAGAAAGGATATAATGGGGATTTCTACCCCCCCCGATTTGTTAAATAACGTTAAGCAGCGTGCGTTGTAGCCACAAATGTAGTACGAACGGCGAAAAGGGATGCACCAAATAGCAAATTAGCAAAGATTATAAGGAATATTGCCAAGTTTTCTACCATTTGGCTTGTCAATCAGACGCTTAGCGGCAAAGCGTGATGCGCTTTCGTGCCGCGCAGAATCTGTTCACTTCAACACGTATACACGGTGCGATGCTTGTCCTTCGGCAGCGAGGAAGCCATCTGCCTCGTGGAGCATAGCCCGCAGCTCTTTGGTGGCAACGCTCTTGGAGAGACCTGTCAAACGAGCATAGGTAGCACAATTGACAAAGGGATGTTCGGAAAGGTATTGGCGCAAGATGTCTTTACGCGCTTCGAGGCTCTCAACGGGAGTAGCTTTGTCGTCGGTGGTGATACGCTCTAACACGGCCAACTGGCTCGTTTGCTGCACGAGCTCTTGGCTGGCTTTGAAGTAGAGTCCATTGACGCAGACGCTGGGGCCTTTGCGCTTGGTCTGTGCATCTACTGTCTCGATGCGCTCTTCATCGCGATAGCCCAGACGGGCTCGGAACGTACCGATGCCAGGTATGCGCACGCTCTTGCCTGCTGCGGCATGGCGGGCGATGGCAGCTGAGAGGGCTGAAACCGCAGCCTTGATGTCAGCTGATGTGAGTGAGCTGCCGTTCTCTATCTCTTGCGCGAGGTCGCTCAGCGATACTGTACCTCCCAAAACGATTTGCGGATAAAGGCGGTCGTCGCCACTGGCTTGTTGCACATTGTTGCGACGCAACTTGAATTTTGTCATAGTCGGAGTTGTTGTAAGAGGGGTTAAAAAGGTGTTATATATAAGGGAAAAATTTAGCGTATTCGGGTGTTCCTTTACGGGAAGGCTCGGTGTGCGTTGTGGAAACCGTTGGGTTTCTCACGATAGACATGCAAAATTAAAAAAGAAAGGGTACAATTCTTAAAATTTAGGTTGAATTTTTACACGTTTAGGTTAAATTCGTAAAAACTTAGCCTAAGTTTTCAAAAACTAAGGTTAAGTTCATAATAAGTGTCCGAGGCGGAAGAGAATGCCTCGGACAGGATGAAATAGATGATGAATATAGACGATTTTTTATCCCATCTGCTCAAACGCACGTATGAGTTGGCGATGGCTCTCGGGAATAGGCACGCTCTGTCCATCGTCTCTGTGCACGCAGACCATCACTGTAGTACAGCGGCAAAGCACTTGGCGCGTGTCGGTACGCACGGCCTGTTGTTGTAGAGTGAAGCTCTTCGTGCCTAAATGCGTCACAGCGGTCTCTACACTCACTGCATCGCCATAGCGCACGGGCTGAAAGAAGTCTACATGGATGTTGGCCACGACGGGAACCACATCGGCCTCGAACACATCGTCGCCAAGCACGCTGCGCATGTATTCCTGTTTGCCTAAGTCGTAGTAAGCGAAGTACGCATTGTTGTTCACGTGGCCGAAACGGTCAACATCGCTGAACCGTATCTGTATGGGAAGACTGTGGCGAAAGGAGGTGGAAAGTGCGGGAGCGTCCATAGGCGTTTGGAGAAAGGATGCAGGAAAAACGGGTTCAGAAATAGTTGCGCGCCACACTGCGTATGCGGCCTTCGTCGGGTACGAAGTCGAAAGTTTCTTCATCGAGCCGACAGAGGCTACGAAGCGTATAGATATCGTGCTCTTCGTCGGTGGCATGCACACCTACGCTCCGAAACAGCCCGTTGCGGGCATCGAGTATCTGCACGGCCTCCTTACAATAGTCGGCATCAGCACCTGCTGGCAAGGCCATGCGCACATAGTCGCTCAGGGCGTGGACAAAGCTTTCGATTTCTGCTGACATGATGCGCAAAGGTAAGTACTTTTTTATTACTTTTGCCACAACAAAACCCGCAAATTGCTATGTCTGAGAACTTTTTAACCATTTCGGCTCACGGACTAACGGCCGTAGTGAGCACCAAAGGCGCTGAAGTACAAAGCCTGCGCACTGCAGATGGCCGTGAATACAACTGGCAAGGCACTGCACCCTACTGGAGCGGACGCGGCCCCGTGCTGTTTCCTGCTACGGGCGCGCCATGGAATGCCACATACACCATTGACGGCACTGCCTACGAGATGCCCAAACACGGATTTGTCAAAGGCGAAACGTTCGACGTGGTGAGTCACGAGGCCGACACGCTATTGCTTCAGTATAAACCCACCGAGAAGACCAAGGCGTACTATCCGTTCGACTACGTGCTGCGCGTACGCTTCTCGCTCACTGAGAAAAAACTCGATGTGAGGTTTGAAGTAGAAAACCTAAGCGACACACCGCTCTTCTTCCAAATCGGAGGTCACCCCGCACTGAATGTGCCCAACTTCGACAAAGCACGCGCAGTGAACGGCTATGTCAAGCTGCACGGCGACACCAAAGATGAGGCGCGCTACCTCATTCGTGCCAGAGAGCAGGGTTGCATACAGACGGGACGTTTCCCCGTGCCAGCCGATGAGCGTGGCTTGGTGCCGCTTTGCGTAGAGACCTTCGCCAACGAGGCACTCATCTTCGAGAACCACCAAGTGCGTGCCATAGAACTTCTCGACCGCGACCTGCACCACGTAGCCACGGTGGAGAGCGACGCACCGTGCTGGCTCATCTGGCAGATGCAGGACGTGAACTGCCCGTTCGTGTGTTTCGAACCGTGGTACGGGCTTCCCGACAACGAGGGAAGCAGCAACGAACTGGCGCAGCGGCCTTTCATTCAACAGGCAAAGCCTCACGCGACGTGGCAAGGCGGTTTCACCGTCACGCTATAAGCCTCAGCGACCAATAAACACACGGAGCACTTCTCACCGCGATGGGAAGTGCTCCGTGTCGTATGGGACGATGAATGGCTACGAAGCCAATGCCTCTAAAAGCGCTTGTGTGGCAGCGCGAGGGTCTTGCAACTCGTGAAGCAGGGTGACAAATTTGCTGCCCACGATGACCCCATGCGCATAACGGTCGGCGGCTTGGCGCGTGCTAAGATTGCTTATGCCGAAACCAATGAGCCAAGGGTTGCGTAGCTCCAGAGCCTCTAAACGCGCGAAGTAAGCCTGCTTGGCATCGTTGAAAGACTGCTGCACACCCGTTACACTGGCCGAGCTCACAGCATAGACAAAGCCCGAAGTACCCTCATCTATCTCACGAATGCGCACATCGGAGGTCTCGGGCGTTACAAGGAACACAAACTTCACGCCACGCCCCTCGGCGTATTGACGATAGCGCGCATCGTATTCCTCGAAAGGCATATCGGGAATGATGCAACCATCAATGCCGCATTCGGCACAATCGTCGATAAACTTTTCTACGCCATAGTGCAGCACCACATTGTAGTATCCCATCAGCAGCAAAGGAATCTCTATTTCCTGGCGCACGCCGCGCAGTTGTCTGAAAAGCCTGCGCAGCGACATACCATTGTGGAGCGCGCGCGTGGCAGCGTTTTGTATCACAGGCCCATCGGCTATGGGGTCGCTGAAAGGGATGCCAATCTCTACCATACCCACACCGCCCTCTTGGAGTGCGTGGAGCGTGGGGAGCAACATAGCGGGTGTGGGGTCGCCCGCGCAGAAATAGACAGAGAGGATACCGCGTGGCGTTTGCTGAAAGAGAGTGTCTATGCGATTCATCACGAATATTGATTTTAGTGACTTGAGTATAAAGAGGTGAACGTTTTTGGAGGAGATTATCGCACTGCGCAGGGCGAAGCGAAGGCCTATCGTATGGCGGCCGATGTAGGAGGTTCGTCGTCGCGCAGAGCTGCCACGAACTGCTGGAGCAAAGTGGCATCTTTATATGCAGGCGAGGTCTCGAACCGACTATTGACATCTATGCCCACACACTTCGGATGGCTGAACGCTCGAAGGGTTTCTATGGCATCGATACCCAACCCTCCGCTGAGCAAGAAAGGCACTGGTCCTGCGTAGTGGCTCAACAGACTGTGGTCAAAGCGTTGGCCGCTACCTCCATAGCCGACGGTGGGTGTATCGAATAGGAAATAGTCTGCCACAGCTGTATATGGCGCTGCGAGCGAAACGATATCTGCTGTAACCGACAAGGCGACGATGACACGCAGACCTCGCTGTCTGATTTCATCGCAAACGGCAGGTGGCGTATCGTAGAGCTGTATCCCCCAAAGCCCAAACTCCTCGGCGCGTTGCAGCACATCCGAGAGCGTGGGATGCACAAACACGCCAATGCGACGACACTGCGGCAGATATGCGGGGCGTTCGCTGACGTAGCGGGGCGACTTGGGATAGAAGATGAAGCCCATCCAGTCGGGAGCAGCAAGTTGCTCCACGGCGCGAATGTTCTCGGCCTCTCGCATGCCGCAGACCTTGATGAGCTTGGTAGGAGAAAGGGGCATAGGAAATCGGATGACGGAGTTACAGCATCGCCTATTGGTCGTCGGCTCACGGTTGTAGGGCAGCGAGATATTCACTTAGGGCTTGCCCTGGATTAGCAGTGCGCATAAACGCTTCGCCCACCAAGAAACCGCGATAGCCGACGGACTGGAGTTCGCGGGTGACGGATGTATCAAGCAGGCCGCTTTCACTGATGGGGAGTGCCTCGGAGGGCAACTTGTCGAAGAGGTGTATGGACTGCATGGGATCGGTACGAAAGACGCGCAGGTCGCGATTGTTCACACCGATGATGTCCATGTCGGGTGTCCAATGTCCTATCTCTTCTTCGCTGTGTACCTCGAGGATGGATTGCAATCCGTAGGCATGTGCCGTCTGGGCAAACTGGGCTGCCTCCTCACGGGTCAACACGGCAGCGATGAGCAATACAGCATCTGCTCCCATGGCTCGCGCCTCGGCTATCTGGTAGCTATCCACCACAAACTCCTTGCGCAAGATGGGTAGGTTGGAGACGCTACGCACCATTTCCACGTCGGCGTTCTGTCCGCCGAAGTATGGTGTGTCTGTAAGCACACTCATCGCGGCAGCACCCGCCCGCTGATAGCCTACGGCCACGTCCTGGGGCTGCGCATCAGGGGCTATCCAGCCTTTGCTGGGTGAACGCCGCTTGAACTCGGCTATGATACCGACTGGCGCGGATTCGAGCGCGTGGCGAAAGTTGCGACAGGGCGGCATATCGGCGATGCGCTGGTCCAGAATGGAGCGTGGCACACGCGCTTCGTCTGCCTGCACTTGTACACGCTTTTTCGCGCAGATTTCCTCCAATATATTCATCTTCACAAGCGTTTTTAGAGCGTATTGATGGCCAAGAAGTCTGCAAACCGTGCCTTGGCAGCCCCACTATCGAGCGACTCGCGCGCCATTTGTAGGCACTCCTCTACACTCTTCTCGGGTTCGAGCAGACGCAGGCCAAAGGCAGCATTGATGAGCACGGTGTTGGTCTGCGAGGGAAGCGCCGTACCGTTGAGTACATTGTCGAAAATCTTGGCAGCCTCCTCTGGCGTGTCACCGCCAACAAGCATAGCGGGATCGGAAATGGGAAGACCAAATTCGTCGGGGCGGAAAAGATTCTCGCCCTCGCGTGTAGCAATTTTGAAGTCTGTGGTGAGAGAAATCTCATCGTATCCATCGAGACTTGTAGCAATGCAGAACGGTCGACCAATGCGCGTAAGCACCTCGCGATACAGACGCAGCTGTTCCAAGTCTGCCACTCCGAGCAATTGCGCTGCGGGACTACAAGGATTGACCAACGGGCCGAGCAGGTTGAAAAACGTCTTGACAGCGATGGCGCGGCGCAAAGGCGCGACAGCACCCAAGGCGGGATGAAACATCGGGGCATGCAGATAGGCCACACCCGAGGCTTCGATGCTGCGGCGCAATGCTGCTTCGTCGTTGGTGAACTTCACGCCGTGCTGTTGCAAGACGGTGCTGGCGCCACTCACTGACGAAGCGCCGAAGTTGCCATGCTTGGCGACGCGATGCCCCGTACCTGCTATCACAAAA
>JAFVCB010000066.1 GCA_017479555.1 Bacteroidaceae bacterium
TCACCGCCTGTGGTGATGACGACGAGAACGACAACAAAGCTGGCTCTGAATCTCAAGAGCACGTTGACGAGAGCAGCACAGAATCTCTTACACCTGCTGGTCAGGCAGCTGTGGCAGTAGACCTTGGACTGCCAAGTGGTACGCTGTGGGCAGACCGCAATGTCGGTGCTGATAAACCAGAGGCCTACGGCGACTATTTCGCCTGGGGTGAGACAACACCAAAAGCTAACTATAGCTGGACTAACTATAAATGGGCAAAAGGCAGTTACGAGGTCACAAAGTATTCACCTTCGATCGACAATAAAGATGAACTCGACCCCGAGGATGATGCAGCCCAGGCTAACTGGGGTGGAAAGTGGCGTATGCCCACCCGTGACGATATAATAGAACTCATCAATAATACAAATAGCCAATGGGTGGTGAACTACAATAACACGGGCATCAACGGTTATAAGTTTACCAACAAAAGCAATCCCTCGAAGTTTATCTTCCTTCCTGCTGCGGGCGGCCACGATAGTTCGCCCTACAGCGTAGGTGTTGAAGGCCTTTATTGGTCAAGTTCGCTTGACATGGACTATACCTCCCGTGGAGATCTCCTGGGCTTCTCGGAGGATGAAATCCCAGACTGGTTTAGTCAAGAACGCGAAGAGGGTCAAACTGTGCGTCCTGTACGTAAGTAATGCAATCCCGTAAGCCCTTTGCATATTCATTAACCCAATACTATGTCAGTTATCAGACTAAATAAGGAAGTGCAATGTCCTCACACTTTCTTGTCACAATAAATAATCGAGGACGTAATTACAAAATCCACAAACCAATGAAAAAAATCAGTTACTTGATGATTGTCATGCTTTCTTTATTCATGACAGTTAACGTCTTCACGGCTTGTAGTGATGACGATGGAGATGACAGTACGCTTGTTATTAGGAATTCAAGTTCCTACTCGCTTCAAAATTTTACTGTTGTCTTTGTAAATTCTCATGATGAAATAGTAAAAACGTTTCCTAAAGGAACATTTAATCCGAGTGAAACGCTAACATTTCCAATACCTGAAGGAGCCACTGAGTGGTGGATGGGTGGAAACTTTGATGGTGGTACTCATGTCTCCCCAAATTATGAAGTCTCAATTAAAAGTTTGAACATAGACAATGGTTTGTTGAGGGCATGGTACTAATAGCACTAATCACCCTTCATTGATTCTATTCTCACATAAAGAGATTCCTTTTTTAGTTGGACGCACTACTTTTTAGCGCGTCCAACTGTTTTCTTCTTGCAATTGAAGGTGTATATGTCTTTACGTACTTCGATAAGCCGAAATGAACGCAAGCCCATTCCTTATAAGGTTCTATTGCTGTCTGCTAAATATTTTATTGTACACAAAAAGTATAGCGGTCAGTAATCCTATTTAGGAGAATTTATGCGCAAAGCGCACCCCACCTAAAAAAACGCAGGGAAAGTTGAGCGCTAAAGCTCATTCATCAAAACGCCACGATTCTGCTTCCAAAACAGCAAAAACCGTGGCGTTCGATGGATATCGTTTGTGATGAGGTGAATTATCCTCCAAAGTCGTCGTACATGATGCTTTCGGGTTCAACACCGAGGCTGTCGAGCATCTGCTTGACTGCGTTCGACATGGGGCCAGGACCGCACATGTAGTATTCGATGTCCTCGGGTGCTGGATGATCCTTGAGGTAGGTGTCGTGCATAACCTGATGCACAAAGCCTGGGGTGTAAGGCACGCCCGCTGCATCGGCGGCGGGGTCGGGACGGTCGAGCGCAAGGTGGAACTTGAAGTTGGGGAAAGCTTTCTCCAACGCGCGGAAGTCTTCGAGATAGAATACCTCGGAGAGCGAGCGTGCGCCGTAGAAGTACGACATCTTGCGGTCGGTGGTGTGGAGCGTGCGCGTCATGTGCATAATCTGTGCGCGCAGCGGTGCCATACCTGCGCCACCTCCTACCCAAATCATCTCTTTCTTGCTGTCGAAGATGGGATGGAAGTCTCCGTAAGGGCCGCTCATGAGTACCTTGTCGCCTGGCTTGAGCGAGAAGATGTAGCTCGAAGCTATACCTGGCATCACGTCTTGGAAACCGCCGCCTTGCTCTTTGGGCTTGAACGGTGGGGTAGCGATACGTACGGTGAGCATGAAGCGATCGCCCTCGGCTGGATAGTTAGCCATGGAGTAGGCGCGAATGGTGGGTTCGGTATTCTCGCATTTGAGCGTAAAGAGTCCAAACTTCTCCCAAGCGGGCAGATAGTCGCCGAGGCTGGCCTTGTCGATGTCTTTGTCGTAGTCCATCTTGAAGGCGGGAATACGTATCTGTGCGTAGCTGCCAGGCACGAAGTCCATGTGCTCGCCCTCGGGGAGTTGCACGATGAACTCTTTGATGAAAGAAGCCACACAGTTGTTGCTCACAACGGTACATTCGTATTCCTTTACGCCCATGATGCTCTCGGGCACACCAACCTTGAGGTCACCTTTGACCTTGCACTGACAACCTAAGCGCCAGTTGTCTTTGATTTGTTTACGGGTGAAGTGGGGCTTCTCTACGTCGAGTATCTCGCCGCCGCCCTCAAAGACTTGACACTTACATTGTCCGCAACTCCCTTTACCGCCACAAGCGGAGGGCAGATGCACACCATTGTCGTTCAGTGTGGTGAGCAGGGTGCCGCCTTGTGCCACATCGAGCGTTTGTTTGCCCGCATTGATGTCTATGCTGACGTTGCCGCTCGGTGTGAGGTAGGTCTTGGCTAAGAGCAATATGGCAGTCAGTATCAAAATGACTACGAGAAATACGCCTATGCTGGCAATTATAAAGTTCATAACTTTTGAATTAAAAATTGATAATTAAAAAGTAAAAATGAAGAATGACTTACTATGTAGAAAAAACTTAGTTAGGGTTCAGTCAAAAACAACTTCTTTACTGTTTGTTTTAAGACTGTTGATAATGGAAACAAGTATTTTAACTAATTCAACGCAATCGGGAAAGATTGAAGTATATTCTTTTTCAGATAGAATGCCAGTATCGTGAAACAAGTTCAGCCAATACTTAGTCTCATTCGCTTCTTTAAGAGCTATGTTGTTTTTGTTGATAAAATCAGCTTTTGATTGCGCAAATTTAGCCTCACTTACCAAGGCACCAATTGCTGTGCCGCTTTTTAAGACTTGGCGGATTAGAACGTAGTCTGTGGTATGGCGCTTTGATAATGAGCGGCACATCTTAACAATCCTAACGGAAAAAGCATAAGACTTGTCAGCAACTACGTTTCCTGTTTCCATAACAACGCCAAACGTAATTTTTACTTTTAAATTTTTTACTTTTTACTTTTTACTTATTCTTACAAGCTTAGTCCGCTGAAACACATAAAGGCCATAGCCATCAGACCTACGGTGATGAATGTGATGCCCAGTCCTTGCAGGGGCTTGGGTACATCGGTGTAGGCCATTTTCTCACGAATAGCGGCCAAGGCCACGATAGCCAATAGCCAGCCAATACCAGAGCCTAAGGCGTAGACGAGACAGTCGCCCACACCCCCTATGGCTTGTGAACTTGTGGCGGGATCCATGTCGATGCGCTGCTGCATGAAGAGACTGGCTCCCATGATGGCGCAGTTCACTGCACTCAGTGGCAGGAAGATACCCAAGGCGTTGTAGAGCGAGGGGCTGAAACGTTCCACCACCATCTCGACCAGCTGCACGATACCAGCGATGACGGCAATGAAGAGGATGAAGCTCAGATAAGTGAGGTCGAGGTCTCCAAAGATGCCACCAGGTGCGAGCACCTTGGTCTGCAACAGATAGTTCACGGGGCAGGTCACGAGCAACACGAAGGTGACGGCTATGCCAAGGCCGAGTGAGGTCTTCACGTTCTTACTCACGGCAAGGTAGGAACACATGCCGAGGAAGCTGGCAAATATCATGTTGTCCACAAAGATGCTGCGAACAAATAGGCTTAATGCATGTTCCATAGTCTATTTCGTGTTTTTGGTGGTGTAAGCACGGTGTACCCAGATGATACATCCGAGGATAATCATTGACATCGCTGGCATGGTCATCATACCATTGTTGACATAACCGGCATTGTAGCAGGCTTCGGGTATGATGTTAAAGCCCAATAGCGTGCCGTTGCCCAATAATTCGCGCACAGCACCTACTACGACGAGTATCCAAGCGTAGCCTAAGCCACTGCCTATGCCGTCGAGGAAACTTTGCCAGGGGCCGTTGGTCATCGCAAAGGCTTCGAGGCGACCCATGAGTATACAATTGGTGATAATCAGTCCGATATAAACGCTGAGCTGTACGCTCACGTCGTAGGCAAAGGCTTTGAGAATCATGCTGACTATCGTCACTAAAGCTGCTACGACTACGAGCTGAATGATGATGCGAATGCGGTTGGGGATGGTCTTACGGATGAGCGACACTATCACATTGCTGAAAGCGGTGATGACCGTCACGCTCAGTCCCATCACAATGGCTGGCTCGAGCTTGGCTGTTACTGCCAAGGCCGAACAGATGCCAAGCACTTGAACCAACACGGGGTTGTTCAGGCTCAACGGCTCTGTGAAAGCCTGCCGGTTTTCTTTGGAAAACAAAGCTGCCATATTTCTTTTCTTACTTTACTGATTTACTGATTCAACTTGTGTAGATAGGGCTGATAGAGCCTGAGGCCTTCGCTGAGCATGGCGGCTACACCATTGCCCGTGAGCGTGGCACCGCTGATGCCATCGCACTGCGTGGTGGCGTCGTCCACCTTGCCGTTCTTCACTACGGTGAGGGCTACCTCGCCTGTGGCATCTTCTATCTGCTTACCTACAAATTCGGCTTGGAAGTATTCAGCCTTGATTTCTGCACCGAGGCCTGCTGTCTCGCTCTCGTGGTTGAAGTAGGCACCGAAGACGGTCTTGCCGTCGGCATCCACGGCGATGTAGCCCCAGATAGGTCCCCATAGACCTTTACCTGTCAAGGGCAGCACGTACTTGGTCTGCCCCTCCACGGTGGCTACAAAGACGGGCAGCGCGTTGTTCTCTGCCTTGATGTCGCGACGGTTTATCCGGAAACCGTCTTGATCCTTTGATGTGCCTTCGCTCACCACATTGCCTGCGGTATCGACGACGAGGTCGGCCACGATATATTTGTCCCACGTGGCTTGAACGTCAGCATCGGCTATCGCGCGTTGGCCCAGCGAGGCAAGTATCTGCTTCTTGGTGTCGTTTTCGACGTTGGCATCGCTGCGATCCTTGAGAGCGGTTGAGACGAAGGCCAACAAGAATGCTACGACAACCACTATCACGGCGGCGTAGACCACCGTATATACGTTGCTATTGGTGTTGAGTTTCATTGTGTCGGGCTGTTATTTGGTCTTGGTGCGCTGTAGGCGTTTGTTGATGTTGCGTTGCACGAAGCAGTAGTCTATCAGCGGAGCAAACATGTTCATAAAGAGGATGGCGAGCATCATACCCTCGGGATAGCCAGGGTTGAGTACGCGAATGGTGATGGCCAACACGCCGATGAGCAGTCCATAGATGTATTTACCACCCTCGGTGCGTGCGCTCGTCACGGGGTCGGTGGCCATAAACACAGCACCGAAGCAGAAACCGCCAAGCACCAGGTGGTTATACCAAGGTATAGCTGCCACGGCATTGTCTGCCAAACCGCTGATATTGAACAAGTAAGCCGTAGCTGCACCGCCCACAAAGACGCTGCACATCGTCTTCCACGAAGCGATGCCCGTCCAGAGCAAGATGACAGCGCCTATGGCGATGGCGATGACGCTTGTCTCGCCTACGCTACCAGGCATCAGACCTACGCAGTACGTCCAGAAGTCGCCCTGTGGCGCGATGTGGGCAGCTGCCTCGCCCAGCGGGGTAGCTAACGTGTGGCTATCGGGGATGATGTTGCCTAATGAGAACCACGTGTCCTTGGCGAGCCAAACTTTGTCGCCCGACATGGAGGTGGGGTAGGCAAAAAAGAGGAAGGCGCGAGCCACCAGCGCGGGGTTGAAGATGTTCATACCCGTGCCACCGTAGATTTCTTTGGCGAAGATGACGCTGAAAGCCACGGCCACGGCCAACATCCATAGCGGTGTGTCTACGGGAACGATCATGGGGATGAGTATACCCGTCACCAAGTAGCCTTCCTGGATTTCTTCTTTCTTCCATTGAGCCACGACAAACTCAATGCCGAGACCTACAACGTAGGAGACAACGATTTTGGGGAGCATCACCAGTAGACCGTAGAGGAACAGGTCTACGCACGAAGCTTCAACGCCTGCGGCTTGATAGTTCTGGTAGCCAATGTTGTACATGCCGAAGAACAGGGCAGGCAGGAGTGCGATGACTACGAAGGACATGATGCGCTTCGAGTCTATGCTGTCGTGTATGCTGACACCGCTCTTGGAGGTGGTGGAAGGCACTACGAGGAATGTCTCGAAGCCGTCGAAGACGGAGCGAAAGGCACTCAGTTTGCCACCCTCTTCAAAATGCGGACGCAGCTTATCTAATGTTTTCTGAATCATATCTTGATATTTTCTTTCTTAGGATAATCACTCGGTGAATCTGCATCAAGCATTCTCTTTGCGGAGGGTGTCTAAGCCTTCGCGGACGATGCGTTGAAGGGCTAACTTGCTGCTATCCACAAATTCGGCCACAGCGAAGTCCTCGGGTGCTACTTCGTAGATGCCTAACGCTTCTTGGCGGTCGATGTCGCCCGTGAGGATGGCTTTCACTAAGTATCCAGCATAGATGTCCATGGGGAACACACGGTCGTATTCACCACTCATGATCATGCGACGCTCACCGCCCTTGATGCGACAGTCGGGGGCATAGCTCTTGCGTCCACCCATGAGCCAGGAGAAGTAGCTGCGGTGGGCGGAGAACTGATTCAATCGGGGGGCAATCCATCCCAGCACCTCGTGCTTGTCGTCGCCCTCGGGCAGCACGCTGAGTTCGGTGGAACGTGCACCGAGGAAGTCGTCCTCGCTGCTGATTGTGCCTACCAATGGATTGCCGTTGATGATGCGAATGTGGTACTCGCTATTGGTGACATTGTTTCGTAGAATGTCGCCTATCTTTGCACCAATGTAGGTTTCGACGTACTCGGGGTGTATCACCTCAGACCCCCCAACGGCTATGCGGCGTTTGAGGTTGACGTGTCCCTCGCTGAGCAGTTCGCCGATGAAGATGACTTCTTCTGCGCCTATAGTCCATACCACCTCGCCCTTGTTGACTGGCGCAAGGTGGTTGATGTGTACACCCACGTTTCCGCTGGGATTGGGGCCGTCGAATACCGTAACGGTGACACCCTCGGTGGGCAGGAATGCGCTCTCGGCTTGTTTGGGACTGATGCCGAGATAGGTAGGTGCGAGCTTGCTAAGTGCTTTGAGACCCGCCTGGAAGTAGGATTCGCGTCCTGCTACCACGACATCGAAGTCAGCGGCTAAAGGCATCTTGCTGAATGCGCTAACGAAGATGCCCTTGGGAGTGTCGGTGGGAGAGGCCACCACATCGTAGGGGCGCTGGTGTATGAAGGCAAAAAGTCCGCTGCGCAGCAGTAGTTCGATGAGCGCATCGGGCGTGATGTTCGCTACGTCTACCTTGCCAAAATCGGCAGATACCTGCGTAGCAGATGGTTCTACGGTGATAGAGAGGATCTTGCGCCTTTCGCCGCGCACGATGTCCTTGACAGTGCCGCTCACGGGGCTTACCACGCGGATGCGCTCCGTGGCTTTGTCTACGAAGAGGGCATCGCCAGCTCGCAACTTGTCACCAGGCTTCACTACGGGCTTGGGAACAATGCCGTGGAAGTCTGTCGGACGCATCGCATAGAGCGTGGACTGCTCTACAGGCGTGAACGTAGGTTCGGCCTCGCCAGAGAGACGGATGTCAAGCCCTTTTTTGAGTTTGATGGTTCGTAACATATTGTTGGTTTGTGGAATTCCGCGCAAAGTTAAGGTTTTTTCAATAATTATCCATTTGATTTAACATGCTTTTTTATGGGCTTAATGCAATTTTCTGACTTTACGAATGGTTTTTCTTAGGCACTTTCTCTCTTCAACAGTGCTTCTCGAAAAGAATTCATCACGATGACACGACAAAATCATCGTGAAGAAATTGTCGTGTCATCATGAAGAAATTGTCGTGTCATCGTGATGATTTCCTTTGCCGTGGCTTTGGCGTGTCTTCAAACTGCTGATGTACAATTGACTTGCACGCTTGGATGACCTCCTCGTGCGCGCTCCTTTCTCTACATAAGCCCATGTGCGTTCAGGCGTTTCGGCATAGATGGCTGCAAAAAGCGCTGCAACGTGTCCCTCTGTGGGATGTTGCAGCGCTGGTAAGCGAGGGCTGTTGGCCGCGTGGCTCAACAGCACGATGTGGATAGGATTTAGAAACGGCAGTAGACTTGTAGGCCGAGCGTGTTGTAGTTGCGGTCGCGTGCCGTCTTGTCATGTGTGAAGTCGTATTCGGCCTGAATGAAGAGGTTCTTGTTGAAGTAGTACGTCAGAGCGAGTTCATAGATTTGCTTGAGCGTACCCCACGACTGGTCGTTGCGGTAGCAGTCCCATCGTCCCATGAGCTGGAAACCTTTGACCTTGGGCAGCGCGCCTTGTATGTACCATGCATCAGCGTAGAGAGGGGTTGAGGCATTCGTCACACTGCGCCCTTTGCTCCATACGTACTCACCGCGTACTTGCCAGTTGCCCATATATTCGGCACTGAGTCCCCAGCGTACGCGCTTGGTGGAGGGCAACGTGCCTGCTGCACCGCTGTATTTCTCGTTGGTGTACTTGCCGTTCCATCCGAAACCGCCGAGACGCATGCCCTTGATGGGTGCAATCCAGAGGCCTCCGATGAGGTCTTTGAAGTTGTCTTTGTCGGTGTGGTTCACGCCTTGACCGTTGAAGAGCCCTACTTGGTAGTGCAAGAAGCGGTGTCCGTCGCTCATGGGGAAGAAGTCACCCTGCACTTGCAGACCTACGTCGCGTCCGTTGCAGGCATGCTCACCTACGCGGTCGTTGAAGCCGATGAGCTTAGTGGTGGCTTGTGAGTAGGCACCAAAACCTACATCAAGCGGATTCATGGGGTTCTCGTATCCGAAGCTACGCTTGAATTGTCCGAGTTTGATACGCATCTCGGGGAAGTGTTGCCACTCTACGAAAGCGTCTACGATGCGTGCACCCTTGTCTTCGCCTGGCTGTCCATTGACTTGAAGCTGTAGTTTGTAGTAGAAGTCCTTGAAAGCGTGTCCGTCCACGTAGAGACGCACCAGTCGGAGGTCGAAGGAACTGTTGGAACTCAAACCAGCTTGGTCGCTGTAGCTGTACTTGCCGATGATGTATCCACCAAACTTGATGTCGCTGCCTGTGGCTGCTAAGGCGTGTTGCACAGCGGTGTAGGCGGTGCTGAGCGGACTGGCGGGTGCGGTGGTGGCAGTGGCTGCGCTGTCGGGCAGAGCGGTCACCTCGGGGTCTACGGGGAGTTCGTCGGCACGTAGTGCGCTGTGCGCACAGAGTGCGAGGGCTAAAAGGAGGATCTTTTTCATAATGGGATAGACTTGTCGTCGCGGCTGAACTCGTGGGTGTGTGCTATGGGAACACCTATTGTGGTTTCAGCTGCGACGCAGTGGGGTGTAGTTAGGATTGTTGTTGATATTTCTGAGCTTGCTGAGCGATGAGCTCGGTGTCGTTGAAGTAGTCTATACGCATGGCGTGGCGCACTTTGTCGAGTGTGCGGGCGGCTACTTGTCGTGCCTCTTCGCTGCCGCGTTGGAGCATCTGATAGACGGCTGGGATGTCTTTCTCGTATTCTTTGCGACGGGCACGAATAGGTTCGAGCTCGGCATCGAGAATTTTGAGGAGGAACTTCTTGACTTTCATGTCGCCCAGTCCACCACGGGTGTAGTGATCCTTGAGGGCTTGGAGGTTGTCATAGTCAGGCCAGTAGGCTGCGAAGTGTTCGTCTTTACAGAATGCATCGAGGTAGGTGAATACCGCGTTGCCCTCCAAGTGGCCTGGGTCTTCCACGTGGACATGCTCGGGGTCGGTGTACATCGACATCACCTTCTTCTTGAGCGTAGCGGCATCGTCACTGAGGTAGATGCAGTTGCCCAAACTCTTGCTCATCTTGGCTTTTCCGTCCGTGCCAGGTAGGCGCAGGCAGGCGGCATTGTCGGGTAAGAGGATGTTGGGCTCCACGAGCGTATCGCCGTAGATGTGGTTGAAACGTCTCACAATCTCGCAGGTCTGTTCGAGCATGGGCTTCTGGTCCTCGCCTACGGGAACGATGGTGGCCTCGAAAGCCGTGATGTCGGCGGCTTGGCTGATGGGGTAGGTGAAGAAACCCACGGGAATGCTCTCTCCGCCGAAGCCACGCATCTGTATCTCGGTCTTCACGGTGGGGTTGCGCTGTAGACGCGACACGGTCACCATGTTCATATAGTAGAAAGCGAGTTCGCAGAGTTCGGGAATTTGCGACTGTATGAAGATACAGGTCTTGGCGGGGTCGAGACCCACAGAGAGGTAGTCCAGAGCCACTTCGATGACATTCTCGCGTACCTTGTCGGGATTGTCAGCATTGTCGGTGAGGGCTTGGGCATCGGCGATGAAGACAAACATTTTGTCGTAGTCGCCTGCGTTCTGAATCTGTACGCGGCGACGTAGCGAACCTACGTAGTGGCCGATGTGTAGGCGACCTGTGGGGCGGTCGCCAGTGAGTATGATTTTGGGCATAATAGCAAGAGGTTTAAGCCGTGTGTGTCGGTGGGTGGGAGATGGACGGGCAGAGAATGCTTATTTCTCGAGGGTGACAGCACCGCTGCCGATTTGTTGTCCGTCGCAGAAAATATAAGCAGCGTATTTGCCAGGCGTGAGGAACTCATCAGCGGGGATGTGGAGCGTCACGCGGAGGTCTTCGCCCGCATATTCCACAGTGCGCTTGGCGGAGTACTGTATGCTCTTGTTGTGATAGGTGAAAGAGCCTGCGGGTGCTACGACGCTGCCGTCTTGTTTCATAAGGCGCACATACACGGTGCGATTGCCCGTGCGTGCGGTGCTGTTGCGTGCAATGGTAAGGCTGATGTCGAACGTCTTGACATCTTTGGTCTTGCGAGCCTCTTTGCCGTTCTTCTTGAGCGGACGCACGCTTACACCCGTGGCATTGAGACGCGCTGCAACGGCTACTTGTTGCGAGAGTCTGTCGCGCTCGCCTGTAAGTTCCTCAGCTCGCGAGGAAGCTCCAGCAGCTTCGCGGCGTGCCTCGTCGCGCTCGGCGATGAGCGTCTCGTTGCGGCGTTGCAGAGAGTCAACTTGTTTGATATAGTCTTGCAGCACGGCGCGTACCGTGGTCAGTTCTTCGCGCAACCGGCGTATTTCAGCGGCATTGCCCGCTTTGACCTCGCGCAGCTCAGCAAGCAGGCGGTTGGCCTCGAGTTCTTTGGCTTCGAGCTGGCTGCGCAGGGTGCTGTCTTTGACTTGTACCTTGAGCACGCGGTATTGCTGGGCATAGTCTTCGTATTCGTTCTCCATCTCTCGACGATCGAGCTCGGCCAGCTCACGAAGTTCGTTGAGTTCCTTCTGCGTGCTGTCGAGCTGAACTTGTCGCAGACTGTCGGCGATGGCTACAACATCCTCGTCGGCGGTGCGCTTACGGCAGCTCTGAAACGCGAGGAGTGTGGTGGCGAAGAGGAGTAGGAAAAACGGGAAGAGGGGACGACGTTGCATAGCTATGGGGAGTTGTGACATGCTTATTCTACAAGGGTTATCCACTGGTGCGTATCGGGTTCTAAACCATACTGTATGGCGCGGAACTTGTCGTAGAGGCGGCGGCTCGTAGGACCAGGCTGGCCGTCTTTGGATATGACGTATTCTGTGCCACGTTCTAAGTCCACAATCTTGCCAATGGGACTGATGACAGCCGCTGTGCCAACAGCTCCAGCCTCCTCGAACTCGTTGAGTTCTTCGAGTGGAATGGGGCGTTGCTCCACGGCGAGTCCGAGGTCGCGCGCAAGCTGCTGCATACTGGCATTGGTGATGCTGGGAAGTATGCTGGTCGATTTGGGCGTGACGTAGGTGTTGTTTTTGATGCCGAAGAAGTTCGCAGCACCACATTCGTCAATGTATTTCTTCTCTTTGCAGTCCAGATAGAACTCGCAAGCGTAGCCCGCGTCGTGCGCTATTTTGTTGGGTAAGAGCGAAGCCGCATAGTTGCCGCCCACCTTGTAAGTGCCAGTGCCTAAGGGTGCGGCGCGGTCGTAGCTACGCACGATGGCATAGTCGTTGGTAGAGAACCCGCCCTTGAAATAAGGGCCGACGGGCGTGACGAAAATCATAAACATGAACTCGTCGGCGGGGTGTACACCAACCTGCGGCCCTGTGCCGATGAGTAGGGGACGGATATAGAGGGCAGCGCCACTCTCGTAGGGGGGAAGAAACTCTTCGTTGAGCTTCACGGCCTTTTTTGCCATCTCTACGAAGAGGTCTGTGGGTACTTCGGGCATCATGATGCCACGGCTGGTGGCTTGCAGGCGGCGCGCATTCTCGTCGATGCGGAAGATGCGTATCTTGCCGTCGGGACAGCGAAAGGCTTTCTGGCCCTCAAAGGCTTCTTGTCCGTAGTGAAGACAAGTGGCTGCCATGTGTATGTTGATGTGCTCGGACGACGAGACCTCAATCTCGCCCCATGCGCCGTTTCTCCAGTAGCAGCGCACGTTGTACTTGGTGCGGACATAACCAAACGAAAGGTTTGCCCAGTCTAATTGTTGCATATATTATATAATGTATATTCCTTAAAAGTGACTTGCTCCGACTTCCTTCTACAAATCCTTGTGTTTAAGCGGTCAAGGAAGCCGAAAACCTCACTGTTCTCCAACCAACCTACATGCGAGTTCTCGTGAGTGCGCCAGTTCTATCCGTGGAGGCTTACGGAGATAAGCTGAAAACCAACGGGACAGCAGCAAACGCGAGTGGGTGAAAAGTTTATCGGCTGCAAATATAACAAAAGAAACCACCCACGGCCATTGCTTTTATTCAAAAACCACTTTTGCCAGCTCGCATTTGACAACTTTATTAGACAAAAAGCAATTTTTTCTTAACAAATCTTTGCTACTTACATTTCTGAATGTATTTTTGTGGCAACTTTTGCACGGCAAAGCGGGCTTGTATTCGATAGCTTCGCGTGCGATAAAGATAGTAGGCGAATGCTTCTCAAGCGGCTTGTTGGGCAAAAGGCTTTGACGCGTATCTAATTCAACACAAACTAAATTATTATTCACATCCAAAATTCCAATTATGGACACTACAAAAGTATCGGCACCCAAAGGTGCTGCGCCTGCTGCTCCAAAGGCAGCTCCTAAGGCCAAAAAGCCCAGCCAGGGCTTTACCGGCATCAAGCAGGGTATCTTCGTGATTATCGCCTGCGCCGTATTGGCAGTATGTATCTACCTATTCGTGTTTGGCTACTTAGGCCACTTCCAAGGCGGTGACAAGCTCATAGAAGAAGGTGTTCCCTTCTCATTCCTCTCTGGCGATGCAGAATTGAGCCCTGCCGACCTCATCGGTACTGTTTACAAAGGTGGTTTCGTTGTGCCTATCATCTGGACACTCCTCCTCTCTGTGATTGCTTTCGCTATCGAGCGCTTTTTCGCTATCCGCACCGCTTACGGTAAGCAAGAGCTCGCTAAGTTCGTTGAGCAAATCAAGGCCGCTCTTTCTAAGGGTGACATGGCTGGTGCCAAGGCTCTTTGCGACAAGCAGCAGGGTAGTGTGGCTAACGTGGTTCGTTCTACGCTCAACAAATACGAAGAGATGGATAAGAACACGCAGCTCACCAAGGAGCAGAAACTTTTGGCTATTCGTCAGGAGCTTGAAGAGGCTACCGCTCTCGAGATGCCTATGCTTCAAGAGAATATGCCTATCGTTGGTACCATCGTCAGCCTCGGTACGTTGACCGGTCTGCTCGGTACGGTGCTCGGTATGATTCGTTCGTTCGGCGCTATGAACGCTGGCGAAGGTGGTGCAGACTCTGCAGCTCTTGCAACGGGTATCTCTGAGGCTCTTGTAAACACAGCCTCTGGTATCGCCACCGGTGCTGTAGCTACCATCACCTACAACTACTTCACCAACAAGATTGACCGCCTCACCTTCAGCCTCGACGAGGTAGGCTTCAGCATTGTAGAGACTTTCAACGCTACGCACTAAACCATAAGCATAAACCCAAGGTAAACGAATAACAATGGGACGATTTAAAATCAAAAAACAAGACACGTTCATCGACATGACGCCGATGAGCGACGTCATGGTCCTGCTGCTTACCTTCTTTATGCTTACTGCAACTTTCGTTAAGGACGAACCCGTCAAAGTTGTGGCTCCAGGTTCGGTGTCTGAAATCAAGATTCCCGAAACCAATCTCTTGACTATCTTTATTGACAAGAGCGGCAAAGTCTTCATGAACATGGACTCGCCCGCTGGCATGGACAAACTGGTCAAGGAGATGAAGAAGAGCCACGGACTGCGTCTCTCCGCCGAAGAAACAAAGGCCTTTGTACAAGTTCCTATGTTCGGTACAAAGAAGTCAGCCCTTTCTTCCTGGCTCAAACTGGAGAGTGCCGAGCGCAACACATTTCTTAACGAAGATGCAAAGGCTGGTATTCCTTGCGATAGCACAAACGATGAGTTAAAAGACTGGGTAGGTGCAGCACGCGCCGCTTGTGGCCAAGATATGGGCATTGCCATCAAGGCCGACAAGCACATGTCGTATGCTGTCATCAAGCGCGTAATGGATTCTCTGCGTAGCATTCACGAGAACCGTTACAATCTGATCACCGCCCTCAAAAACGAAGAGTAAGCTATGGCAAAGACAGGTAACAGCAAACAAAAGAAGATGAATGCCCGCGTCGACTTCACGCCGATGGTGGACATGATCATGCTTTTGGTAACGTTCTTTATGCTCTGTACCACGCTCATCAAGCCCCAGACGATGGAAATCGCAATGCCATCCGACGTGGAGACCGACGAGCAGAACCAGACACAGGTTGAGGCCAAAAAAGCCGTCACCATATTGCTCGGAGCAAACGATGAAGTGTTCTACTGCATCGGAAACCCCAGCACCGATCCTTTCAAAGCCACAACCTATGGCAAAGACGGTATACGCGCTATCTTGCAGAAGCAAAACGCAGCTGCCTTAGCCAAAGTACAGGAACTCAAAGATAAGTTCGCGATGGAGCAAAGTTCCGATCCCGAAACTTTCAAGAAGAATAAAGAAGCGTTCCAAGCAGCTCTCAAGGAAATCAAGGAAAGCAAAGAGACACCCAATGTCATCATTCGTCCCAGCGACGAAGCTACCTACGACAACTTGATGAGTATACTCGACGAGATGCAAATTTGCAGCATTGGTAAATACGTGATAGATAAGTTCACAGAAACAGAGCAAGGCTACATCAACGCTGTCAAAGGCGGTGGCGCGGCTCAATAAGCACAGATATTAAGCTATGGCAAAGATTGATCTTATTTCCAAGCAATGGATCGACCTCGTATTCGATGGCCGTAACAAGGAATATGGTGCTTATCGCCTTCGTGCCAACGCGGGCAAGCGCAATATGTATGCATTCTTCACGCTCTGTGCCATTGTGGCCGCTCTTTTCGCCCTCATCGGACTCGTTCAGTTAGGCGAGCAGGTTTATGATACTCTTTCGGACGAAAGTTCAGTAGAACTCTCCGAAGTAGTTGACGAAGAAGAAGAGGAGAAGGAAGAGGAGAAGCAACCTGAAAAGATCCCCGAGCAAGAACAAAAGAAGGAGGAAACTCCTCAGGAGAACCAAGCTAACGACCAGCCAGCCGCAGCTGTTCAGGCCGTTGCCGCTCGTGCTACCGAGCAGTTCACCAGTGTAAGCATCGTGGACAAGGTTGACGAGAGCCGTGAGCTTCGCACGCAAGACCAACTCTCATCCAGCCGTGCAGCTTTCTCAAACCGTACCTACGCAGGTGATGCAGGTGGTACTGTTGTTGCTACAGCAGGCATGATGGTGGGTGGTACCAGTCACGACGCCAACGCTGGACGCGGCACTATCGGTGGTCGCGGCACCAGCACGGGTACGCAAGCTGTACGTCAGGCCGACAATGAGATTTACTCAGAGAGCGGTGTGGCTGTAATGGCTCAGTTCCCTGGCGGTGAGGGTGCGCTGATTGCATTTATGAACAAGACCGTGGTATATCCACAGATTGCTATCGAACAGGACTTGCAGGGTACGGTCTACCTCCGCTTTGTGGTGGAGAAAGACGGTCGTGTAGGCGATGTGCGTGTCACCAAGAGCCTCTCCAAGGAGTGCGATGCTGCAGCTATTGCAGCCTTGAAGAAAGCGCCTCGCTTCTCACCTGCTAAGAACGAGCACGGCGATCCCGTACGTGTATGGTTCAACTTCCCCGTGAAATTCCAAATCAAGTAATCTTGCATTTACTACGTTTTATCTCTTAGATCCTTTCGCGGCGCTGCCTTGAGGTATGCGCCGCGATTTGGGTTTTATGCGCTGTATAGGAGCGCGCGTGAGTCTTTATCCTTTTCGTCCATCACCTACCTAAGTATACCTATAATTATATATATATGGCGCAAACAAATTCACAGCGCGCAGCGCGTATCGCTGTATTGCGACTGCATTTGCCAGATGGCACGGTCTTGAAGCGCCAAGTGGTGGAAGAGCAGGAGGGTGTGTATGTGCGTCACTTCCCCTTGGTCGAAGAACTGCCTAATACCACGTGGTTACGCAGCGACTACTACGTGCCTTCATCCATCTCCACCGATGCGCCCATTGCATAAAGTCTTTGGTGAACACGTCAGCTTCCCGCAGCTTTGGCTATTGTTGCCCATCAGTGTGGGCATTTTTGTAGGACGCACGTGGTTCGACCTTTTTCAGGCTACATCCGTTTGGCTCATTGTGGCAACGCTTGTAGCTGCCTGTGCCACCGTCGTTTTCCATCTATGGCGCAGCACGGTGTGGCGTATGCTTTCTCTCTTCAGTTTTGTGACGCTTGTGGCGTGTTGCGGAATGTGGCTCTCCATCTCAGCTATCCATCGCGCCCAAGCCGAGTGGCTTGATGCTCCACAGACCTATGCCGTTCGTCTTACCTCCTTGCCTCGCCATAGAGGCCACACCTTGCAGGCAGACGCTCAGATCCTACGCGGCACATACACCGACAAGCACATACGTCTCTATCTGCCCGACACGCTCCACGTAGAGGCGGGCCAAACGCTCTGGATCTATGGTTCAGTGTCTGCGCCCGTCTCCTCGGGAAATCCGTATGCCTTTGACTGGGCAGGCTATCTCCTCACGCAAGGTATCAGCGGTACAATCTATACATCCCACGTTGCCGCGATGCCTCAAACCGCCTCGGGCTTCAACCCGCGTCTGTGGGCATTGCACCTCCAGGCGCAGGCCGTGAACCAACTCGAGACGTACTTCGACGACAGCGATTTGGCCATACTCGCCGCCATGACCTTGGGCGACAAGCGGCAGCTGAATGCCACCATTCGCGAACCCTTTGCGCAGACAGGCACCAGCCATTTGTTAGCTTTGTCGGGCTTGCATATCGGCATCCTCTTTGCGCTCTACCATTTCTTGGTGCTTCGCAGGCTACGTCAGCGTCGTTGGCTCTTTGTCGGGGTAGGCTTGGGATTACTCCTCATTTGGCTCTATGCGATGGTGGCTGGTATGCCCTTGTCCCTGCAACGCGCAGCCACCATGCTGTCACTGATGCAGTTGCTACAACTCGCGCGGCGCGAGTCCTTAGGCTTGGATCGATTGTTTGCCAGTGCCATACTCCTGTTGCTCTTTTCGCCCTTAGCCCTCTTCGACTTGGGTTTTCA
>JAFVCB010000067.1 GCA_017479555.1 Bacteroidaceae bacterium
GTGAGGTCTAAGAAGTTGTAGTTGTTAATCAGTCGCACACGCTTGGTTGATGGTGTATAGGAGGCAAGCGAGATATATTGGTATACCTGCTTCACCTCAGTGAGTTCAGGCGACCAAGTGCGGTCGGCATTGATGATGCCATTGTTGACAAAGTTTCCTTGGTGGGGTGCTTCGGGATAGTCGTAGCCTGTGCGGTAGCGCGGGAAGCCATTGGTGTAGAGGTTGCCTTGTGCGATGTCTTGCGCATCAAAGATACTCTGATCTACCCAGTCCCATATACATCCGCCCAGTCCGTATGCACTGCTCTCAATAGCGTCCCAGTACTCGCATAGGTTGCCCACACTGTTGCCCATGGCATGGGCATACTCACACATGAAGTACGGTTGGCGACGTGCATTGCTGTTGCTGTAGTACTGCACATTGCTGAGCGTGGGATACATGTTCGACCATATATCTGTGGGATGGTCTGTGCCTCCATGGTCTTCGCGGGTAGCTCCCTCGTAGTGTATCGGACGTGTGTCGAGGTCGCGTGTGGCTTCGTAGCAAGCCCAGTGGTTCGTGCCGTTATCGCTCTCGTTGCCCAAGCTCCAAATGATGACACTGGGATGGTTACGATCGCGCAGTACCATACGCGTCATACGGTCTACAAACTGTGCGCGCCATGTCTCGTCGTCGGCGATGCCAAGTCCGTCGCTGCTATGGTCGTTCCAGTTCATGTGGCACTCGATGTCAGCCTCGTCCATCACATACAGGCCGTAATAGTCGAACATGGCGTTCATCTTGGCCTGACGAGGATAATGGCTGGTGCGTACAGTATTGACGTTGGCCTGCTTAATCAGGAAGATGTCCGCCAGCATGGTAGGCACGTCCATCGTGCGTCCGTGTACGGGATGAGTGTCTTGGGTGTTCACTCCCTTGAGGAAGACACGCTTACCATTGATTTTGAAAACGCCATTGGCTATCTCAATGTTTCGGAAGCCAAACTTCGTGGCAAAAGCTTCGGTTTCGCTGTCGCCCTCGAGGAGAGCAACCTCTACGGTGTAGAGATAGGGTGTCTCGGCACTCCATAGGTTGAGGTCGCTCAACCCTTCTATGGAGAATGTATCTACACGTTCCGTTTGGCCTGCAGCAAGGTGGATAAGGAAATCTTGTTGCGCTACTTGCTGACCTTGCGCGTCGAGCAGACTGACGCGAGCTATGCGCTGAGCTTCTGCTTCATCGGAATGAGCCGTGGTGAGTACCACATGCAGCGCGCCATTCGTATAAGTCGTGCCTTGCAGGTCGGCATAGAGATAGTGGTCGCGCACGTACGTCTGAGGTACGGCGTATAGGTATACGTCGCGATGGATGCCGCTCATGTGCCAAATGTCCTGCCCCTCAAGGTATGAGCCGTCCGACCACCGCAATACGCGCACGCTGATACTGGCCTCTTGTCCCGAAGTCACATAGTCTGTGACATCAAATTCGGCATCGTTGTTAGCACCTTGGGTATAGCCCACGTAGTGTCCGTTGACCCAAACTTGTGCGGCACTATAGATACCATCGAAATGGAGGATGACACGCTGGTCTTCCCAGTTGGCGGGTATAGTCACCAACCTACGATAGGAAGCGATGCCATCGCTCAGCCCGCTTTTGAGATTGATGTAGGGCGGATTGTCGGCGAAAGCATAATTGACGTTGATATAATAGGGTCGTCCGTAGCCTTTCATTTCTAAGCACGAGGGTACGGTGATGGTATCCCACTGGCTCACATCGGCTTGCGCACCATAGAAGTCTTCTTCTCCGAGCAAAGCCTCGCTGCCATCGCTGAAGTGAAGCCGCCATATCCCATTGAGACTGACAAAGCGCGAGCTCTGGGGAGTGAGCCACGGTTTCTGATAGTGAGCCATGTCGCTGCGCATCTCCGCTGTTGTGGCATAGGGAATGTAGGTGGCATGTCCAGGAAGCTTGTTTTGCTCATAGACACTCTGGTCTTGCCACATTGGAGGACGAACATCCTCTACGGGCTGAAAGCGAAACCAAGTATCGGGCGAGGCAGCTTGCGTGGTGCGTATCAAACGGCCACTGCCGTTCACAGCCAAGTAGCTCTTTGCACTACTGCCCTTGGGATAAGCATAGAGCTGAAACCACTCGTTGGTGTCGTCAACGGCCTCAATGGTGAACTGCTGATTTTGTTCGCTGCTATTGACTGTCCAGAGTACGGGTGAAGACTGTGTGGGTGCGATGTCGATGGCTAAGTTGAAGTTGGGATTAACAATCTGTGTGCCGCTATATCCTCTCTGCAAGCGCCAGGTCTGATAGGGACTTTCGGCATCGTAGTCTTCTACTACCAACGTACCATTAAGTTGGCTGTTGATGGCTGTTACGACCTGTAGCGTACGATAGCTTTCTAAGGCATAGGTCTGGCCTATCTCGGGCAAGCCGTCGTGCTTCGCTATGGTGATTTCCACCAGCTTAAAGGGCAAGGCCTCGTCGAAGGCCGTACTCATCACCAAGCCGCCATCGGCAGATGCGGTGACAGCATAAAGTCCATTACGACTGAGCAAGACGTATGTACCGTCTGCTTGCTCTTGGAACTGGAATAGCTGATTCTCATTGCTACGCGAGTAGTCCCATTGAAGAAGTCGCCCAGGGCTTTTGCTGGAATTCAAGGCTTGGTCAACACCCTTGCCGCTATCGATGTTTTGAAGCGCGAAGTAATTGCTCACGGTCTCTACTTGCCATTGCTGCGTGGTAGAGGAAGCATCGGCTGGCTCAAGCACAAGGTAGCTGTCGTTGGCGGTTTTCCCGCCCGTACTGAGTGCTTGTCCCTCAAGGGTGACAAACTGATAAACGCCCCCAGACTCTGGCTGAGCCATCGTCGTAGAGACGAAAAAGACAAGAGCCAAGCACCACCACAAGCGTGGCAGTGAGGCTCTCATCGAACGTTGGACTTTGCTTTTCATCTATATATGTGTTTCTGTGTAGTGGGTTCTATATATTACCTAAATGTCAAATGCATGATGTGTTTCACTTGACGGTGGGAATACATAGAACCCACCTATATTCACTCTCCTATCTTGGTTGAATAGTGTCTGTTTGTTTAGGTTGTTATTGGCGACGTGATGGGAGAGAATTGAGCTGAACGGCGTTTAGTATTTGTGTTCCTCAGTAGCCAGCTCAGCTTTGTCGAGTCGTTTTTTGTCAATGGCATGCCAACAATAGGCAATGTAAGCTAACACAAAGGGTATCAACAGACTCACCCAAGCCATGGTGCGCAGCGTAAATTCGCTCGAACAACTGTTCCGCAAGGTGAGCGAACTCTGCAAATCGGCAGTACTGGGATAGTAGCTCGTTCCGCCAAAACCGACAAGCATGAATAGTGCCATCACAGCCAAGACCGTGCCTACACCGCTGAACCAGATGCCTATGCGCAATTTCTGCTTGACTACAGGCAGACCTATTCCCACAAGCACCAGTACCACGCCGATGAGGAATACCACAGTGACGAGAGGCAATGCCAAAAGATTGTGCCCAATCTTGGCACTTTCACGACTCACGACGCCTTCGGCATCTACGGCAAAGCCTTCGGCAAAGAGGATGATGCCTAAGAAAGAGAGGAAGAACACAAGGAACAGACCCGCATTGACCCTAAGGGCTTTGACAATACGCGGACGCATGGCAGCATCGTTGATATTGTTGAGCATATACAACAATCCATTGGTGCGTGAAAGGAATACCACGGCGAAGCCTAACAACCAGTTTACAGGATTGGCCACGGCCTCGAGGCCATTCCAAGCACCAGCCCAACGACTAATGACGGGTGTGAGTCCTGTGCCGTCCATGGCATTGTGCTCCACGATGAATGGTGAACCGGTGAAGAAAGTAGCAACAGCCATGCCCAAGAGCAGTGGACCGAGTACGCCATTGAGGACGAGGAACGTGCGGAAGGTGTCGCGACCAAGCGTATTGCCTGGCTTCTTCTGATACTCATACGACACAGCTTGCAGCACGAAGCTTATCAATATGAGCATCCAAACCCAATATGCACCACCAAAGCTGGTGCTGTAGAAAAGGGGGAAAGAGGCAAAGAATGCTCCGCCAAACGTCACCAACGTGGTAAAGGTAAACTCCCATTTGCGGCCTGTACTATTGATTATCAGTTCGCGCTCGGGCTCGTTGTGAGCTAAGGAGAATATAAAAGAGTTGGCTCCCTGAACAAAGAGGAGGAAAACCAATAAACCTCCGAGTAGTGCGATTAAGCACCACCAATATATTTGTAGAAATTCGTAGGTTATCATAGGTAAGAGAAGAATAGATATAATAGGGATACAATTATAAACAAATGCGTCTGTTCATTAAGCCTCAACCGCTGTCTTCACTTCAAGTTCAGGGCCTTTCTTGATGGCTTTGCACATGATGCGTATCTCCACAATGAGCAGTATGGTGAAGAGTGCTAAGAAGAGGAAGAAAGTGGTCATCACCGCACCTACGCTGAGGCTACTGATAGCAGCATTGACGGGCAAGAGATCCTGAATGGCCCAAGGCTGACGACCCACCTCGGCTACAATCCAGCCTGCTTGACCTGCGAGATAGACCATAGGAATGGCAGCTATGCCCAAATAGTGCATCCAGCGCAACTGGCTGAGCTTTTTCTTGTAGTCGAACCATACCACGAGCAGCAACACGAGTACGAGCGCGCTGCCGAAGCCTACCATCACACGGAAAGCCCAATATACAAGGGGCACGGGAGGCACCAAGTCGTCGGCAGCCTCCAAATAGCCGTAGCCAAAATACTGTATATTGGCATCAAGCTCTGCACGTGCGGCTTGCGCAGCGACGGTATCGCCTGCGGCACGAGCTTCACGATAGTTCTTAAAAGCAGCAAGTGCTTGTTTACCGCGTTGTATCTTCTCCTCGGCTGAAGGAACTACCGTGCCGTCGGGCAAGGTATATCCAGCCTTTATGTCTTCTATGCCAGGTACAAATCCATCGGGGTCGTGCGTGGCGAGAATGGAAAGCACCTTGGGTACTTCGATGCCTGGAACGACACTGAATGGTGCACCTTCACCACCATGCTCCAAGCCCTCGGCAGCAGCAAGTTTCATGGGTTGATACTGAGCTGCATCTATACCACTTCCGTCTCCAGTGAGCATGGTGCCAATCGTACCGAGTGCTGCCACGACCACACCTACTCTGAGTGAGGAAAGCGCAAACTGCGTGTGACGCTTCTTGAGTAAATACCAGCAACTCACACCGATGGTGAAGAAGCCGCCTGTCATCCATCCGCTCAAGACGCTATGGAAAAACTTCACAACGGCTACGCTCTGAAAAGCCACGCCAAAGAAATCCATCATCTCGTTGCGCACGGTATCAGGGTTGAAAGCCATGCCCACGGGATGCTGCATCCAACTGTTGGCCACAAGAATCCACCAAGCTGAGAGTGTGGCTCCTATACCAGTGAGCCATGTGGCACTGAGGTGGAACTTCTTTCCCACTTTGTTCCATCCGAAAAACATCACAGCAATGAACGTAGCCTCCATAAAGAAAGCCACAATACCTTCAATGGCTAAGGGTGCACCGAAGATGTCGCCTACAAACCATGAGTAATTACTCCAGTTGGTACCAAATTCAAACTCCAAGATGATACCCGTAGCCACACCTATGGCAAAGTTGATACCAAAGAGTTTTTGCCAGAACTGTGCGGTGCGTTTCCAAAATTCATCTTTTTTGACAACATAAAGCGTTTCCATAATGCCCATGACAACGGCCAAGCCGAGTGTAAGAGGCACAAAGAGCCAGTGATAGCCTGCAGTGAGCGCAAACTGAGCGCGCGACCAACCGAGCAGGGCGGCATCTGCATTGAGTAAGGTTAGCATAGTGAAAATATGAGTATAGATTGAAATTCTTTAGGGATTGTGCGCACACACTCAACCATTGTAGGGTATAAAAGCCTACAAGGTTAGATTTCGCGCCACGGTCTCCTGCTTCTGCTGGGTGTCCATACCCGAGAGTGCGGGTTTGAAAAAGAACATACGCAGCACAAGGAACATGATGGCCAACTTGAGCAGGATAATAATCCAAAGCGTACGCCCCCACGTCATCTGGCGAAAGCCGTCAAGATAGAAGCGAAATATGCGAAGCGGTAGCGTGTTTTGGTACTTCATAGGGGCAAAAATACGATAAAGGACACGCTTGGCCAACTTTTTCA
>JAFVCB010000068.1 GCA_017479555.1 Bacteroidaceae bacterium
AAATAATTTTTTATTGCTGTCCGCTAAAACGCAGTTGAGCATAACTTTTCTACCTTACACCATTCCCTCTTTTTTACTTTTCTTCAAAAATATTTAGGACAACATTGCGCGCATATATATTATTGTTGGGTGCTCATTGCCAGACGAAAACCGAGGTGGCTGCTCGTGAACGTCGGCGCTCTGTCGCTCCTGTCGGTGGTGCGACAGTGCGTGGCGTCTTAGTACCAGCCGCCGCCGCGATACACGCGGTCATAGCCCGTAGAAGGGCCGGTGGGATTAGTCTGCGGCTCACTGGGATAATCGGCCTCCCAGTCCGCGCACCACTCCCACACGTTGCCACTCATGTCGTAAATCCCAAGCTCGTTGGCTTTCTTCGTTTTGACCATATGACTTTCGCCACCGCTGTTGTCTCCGTACCATGCCACTTCGTCTATATTGTTGGAGCCGCTATAGATGTAGCCCTTACTCTTCTGACCACCCTTTGCGGCATACTCCCACTCAGCTTCCGTAGGCAAACGGAAGTTCTTGCCCGTAAGCTGGTTCAGTTTAGCAATAAACGTTTGGCAGTCGTCCCAGCTCACATTCTCTACCGGATTGTAATAGAACGTATGCTCACTTGGATTTGAGAGCATCACGGCTACCCAAAGCATCTGCGTCACTTCCGTCTCACCAATGTAATAGTCGGAGAGCGTCACTTGGTGAACGGGCTTCTCCCAGTAGGGACCATCTTCTGAACCCATCTGGAACGTGCCACCCTTCACGGCAATCATCTTGAACGTAACATTGCCAATGGTAAACGTTTCGTTCTCAAACTTAGGTGCATCGTCACTGTCGCCACAAGATGTGAGCGACAAGGGCAATACAGCAATGAACAGGGCTGCTGCTAAGTAGAAAAGTTTTTTCATTGTCTTGGGAAAGGATGTGATAAGTAAATAGATTTATAAACATTAAATTATTTAAGCTCATCGCACCTATGCAGACATAGGCACGATGAGCTTAGATAGTTAAATATACGAAGTTTTACTTGACATACACCTTCTCGCCACCACGGATGTATACACCGTGTGTAGGTTGGAAGATGCGACGACCTTGGAGGTCGTACCACGCATTCTGCTGTGCATCGCGTGCTGCTTCTACTTCGCTGATACCCGTAGCCAAGAGACCGCCGTAGAAGCCAATCTCGTTGAGTGCCAAGAAAGTACCGCCAAAGCCTTGCGTGAAGGTGATGCGGATGTACGGCTCGTGAACGGGACGTGCCAAGAAGAGGTACTGCTCCGTAGCATCGGGGAGAGATGTCCCCGAGTCGATGAGCGTCCATGTCTCACCATCCTCGCTGACTTCGACACGTGCCTCAGAAGCACGATAGTTGGAAGCGCGCGTATACGAGAACTTCAGGGTTTCTACGTCAGTGAGGTCGCTACGCTGGATAGTGATGCTATGCGGATAGCCCACATTGCCACTGCCGTAGCTGGTATGCCAGAAGGTGCTGGTAGAACCATCGAGCGCGTTGGTAGCGGGTGAGTTCTCCTTACTGGTCTCTTGGTCGCTCCATGCGATGACGCTGTACTTACCTGAGGTAGCGAGCTTCTGTCCGAGTGGTTCTACGGTCTGCGAAGCACTGAAGTTGAGTGCGAAGACTCCACGACTATCTACCCAAGCATCGCCGTCAGGACCGAAGCCTGTGCGTACACCTGTGAGGTTAGCACCACTCTGATCCAGCGCATCGCCGGAGGTATGGTTGAAGTCGTAGTAAAGTTTCAAAGCACTGGCATCTGCCGTAGCTAACACGTCGGTGAGCGGCGACACGATGTAGGTGCGCAGACGGCTCTGTGCCAACAATTTGCTGAATACCCAGAGTTCGTCAATAGACGCAGTGGTCTCGCCTGCCTCGCCACCGATTACAATCTCATTCCAGTAGCTGCTGTAGTCGGTCACACCCGAGAGCGAGCCGCTACCGCAGAGGTTACCATCCTTATAGAAACGTATTGTACCCTTGGTGGCTGTAATGGCGAAGCTGTGCCAAGCACCTGCCTCAATCACATTGGCATTAGAGCTGATAGAAGCACTACCCACGGTGAGTGTGAGACCTCCCTCAGCGTTGCTCTTGATGGTGAGACCATCACCTGCCTTGATGCTCAATGCACCTTCGCCGCTGATGAGCGGGTTGAGCCAGAAACCGATAGAGAAAGCGGTCGTCACACCATTGATGCCCTGTGCTTTGAGCTGCTGATTGCCACCTCCGAAGTGGAGAGCCTGTTTGCTGTCGGCATTGCAGACTACCAAGGCACGCACCTGAGTAGCCTCGTCGGTGCCATATTCATTGGCCACCTTATAGGTCAGGTTGTAAACACCTGGCTGTGTGGGAGCCACAAAGGCTTCGAGACCGAGCATACTGAAGACGTACTGGTCGCTGCTGAAAGTCCATGTAGCACTGGTGGGTGCATAGAGACTATTGTCGGTGAGGTGTACTTCTTGGCCTTTGATGACCACAGCATTGCCTACATTGTAGCGTGCAATAGGTGCACTGGGCGTTACGTCGAACTCACGTTGCTCCTTGAGTACTTGTCCATCGGGAGTGATCACGGTGAGACGTACGGTATATGAACCGAGTTGTTCGTACTCTGCAGAAGCATTGGCCGTGGTAGCCGTCTCAACCTTAGCACCTGGCATCTCCCAGAGATAGGTGCAACCAGGGAGTGTATTCTCGCTAATAAAGCTGATGCGGTCACTACCACTGACGCTGGCACTGCTGAGGTGGAAGGCAGCCGTCGGTGTGCCGCCAGCACCTACGCTAATCGTCGTTTCAGCCGTGTCGGTATTGCCCTCGCTGTCTGTGACGGTGAGAGAAACTTCCTTAGTACCCTCAGAGGTGAAGACCACAGTGGGTGCGTTCACGGTGTAGGTCTTGCCGTCGATGACCCACTCGCGCTTGATGGTATTGGGCGAGCTATAGTCCTCGAATGTCACTGCTGTACCCACTGTTGTGGCAGAGGGACGTACAATCTGTGCCTTGAGTGCCATGCTGGCGGTGAAGCCTGTGGACGTGGTGGTCACGGACCTTGCCTGACCCGAAGAACCCTTGACGAAGGAAGCGTGATGACCACCTACGCAGTCGCGGAGCTTCACCTCGCCGTTGTCGTCGATGGTGTCCATCTTGTAGTAGGCCAGCAGGCCGCTATACTGCGAGGGGTTGAGCAATGGATATTGGTACGAAGCACGAATCTGTCCCGATGTGCGGGCTACGTTCCACACACGTACCTCGTCAATCTGACCAAACAGACCGCTGTTGTTGTCGGTGTGAGAGCCAAACACAAAGTCGCTGATGGAAGGAATACCATTGGAAGCCGTGGAGTTGTAAGTGCCCTTCTTTGTACCATTGACATAGGTTGTGATGGACGAGCCATCCACTACGATAGCCACGTGTTTCCAACGATTGGAAGTATAAACACCCGTGTAGGAGATACGGTCGTCGGTGTTCCAACCCACAACGAACTCACCTGCGCTGGTGGTGTGGATGAGGAACGAACCCCAGTTAGGACCAATCTGCTGATTCCAGTTGGTGAGCGAGTTGGGCTTGATACGATACTCGATGGTGGCCTGTGGCAAACCATTAGCAAAGACATCGGGAATGCTGAAGCCACCGTTGGTGAAGTCTCCCACATAGTCGTCAATCTCGTTGTCGGAGCTAACGGCCTTGGTCACTGTGGTGCTGGTAGAAGACAGCGTAGTATTACCACTGATGTCGAAGACGGCACGAACGCTATAGCGCACGCCCTCTTGGGGTTCAAAGGTATAGGAAGTAGCAGTAACCTCAGCTATCTCAGCCTCGTTTGCATAAACCTTGTAAGACTTCGGAGAGATGCTGGTATTGGCAGGCATTTCCCATGACAAGGTAGAACCGCTGAGCGATACATTGACGGGAGCTGTCGTGCCTGAGCCATTGACGATGACGGAGAGCATGGTCTGCTTGCCGCCGTTGACGATGGTCACACTGTCACCTTCGATGGTGAAAGGAACCTCTACGCCGTCGGGATTGTAGGTGTAGTCCATGATGCTGACACCGTGGATGCCGCCCACGCCCTGCGAACCGCTCTTGGAAGTAACGATGAAGAAGAACTTGAGGGGCTGACCCATGTCGTAACCATTGCAGAGGTCGGTGAGGTCGTAACCGAACTCGATGGGTTCGTAGTGAAGCTGACCATCACCCCATTTACCGAGCATAGGTATCATCTCGGCTGTACCGTTCTTGTCGGCATCGCCCTGGTAGTTAAAGTGGTGGAAAGCGATGGTGCGGTCGGGCTTCGTCGCATTGAGGTTGGCCGACACACCTGCACTGATGCTGATGCAAGAACGCTGTGTGTAGCTCACGCGAGCCTTGACGGTGCGCTGAGGCACATAGTCCTTACGTATACGATAGATTTCAGGCCACCAACCCTCACCACCAGTGTATACGGTGTTGCCGTTGAGCGTTTGAGGCTGATTGGTGGGGCCGTGCGTAGCATAAGGCACGTAGGCTTGGCCATCAGTACCCCAGCCTGCGCCCCAAGAGTTGACGATGATCCACGCACCACGCTCGTTCTGACCCAGCGCGTTGCGCTCCTCACCGTATACGCCATTCGCGTCGAGGTCGAACTCTACGCGGTCGTCCCAACCTACCAAGGTCACAGCGTGGTCTACGGTAGTACCGAAGTGATCCACATAGGCCTTACCCACAACGCCTGCTGCGCGGTTGGCCTCTGTGCTGGCGATAGACTTGGTCACCATGCTGCCTGCAGAGCAACCCAGACCCAACACGCCGCCTACCATAAACGACTCGTCGCCGTTGTGGTTCAAGAGCCAACGCTTTACGGCAATAGCACCATCGGTGGTTGCCGTGCTGGTGGGGAAGTTGCTGGCAGTACCCAAGCGATTGAACATGGCGTGATACCACTTCTCGTAGCCTGTCATCCAACCCGCGTCGTGGGCATCAGACTCGGCAAAGCCGTAGATGGAGCTATATGGGAAACCTCCATAGACTACCATATTTGGCACACCATTGTTGATAGCCATCACGTCCTTGGACGAACCGTCATAAGAGAAGGGATAAACGAAGTTAGGCGGCAGACGGTTCTCGTCGAGCGAGGCATCGGTGCCACGATAAGCATTGAGCTCGTGGGTGAGCATATAGCCGATACGACTTGCTGGGCCACAAGAGCCACCCGACTGGTTGAAGCGGGGCGGGAAATAGATAGAGTTCACATTGTTCAGGTGGTCGGGAAGCACCACGTCTTCCTTGAGCGAGCCACCTCCCCAAGGTGTCATGAGACTATAGTCGGGTGTACCACGCGGTGTCCAGCCTGGCATACGCGACTGGTCAACTGGCACGCCGTCTACTACCACGACATCTTGTGCTGTGACAGACATTGCTGCACCAAAGAGGACAGCAAGAAGTAGTCTTTTCTTCGTCATGTTTTTATAGATATTAGAGTGATTAATTACACCTACATGGGGCCAATTGCAAAGCCTCTTAAAATAGCTTTTCTGCCTTGGTTAACAGAGATTTGCTTCGCAATAACCCACGCTGCAAAAATAAGTTTTCTGACGATATACTGCAAACTTTGTTTGACAAATTCACCATTCTTTTATAAATTGTAGCGTCAAAACATTGTTTTTAAGGCTAATCGTCCTAACTTTGCACAGATTTCTAAATCCTTTTAGCCCAATCCGTATATGTCGATTTTCATTCGCAAGCCCTTTGAGATGCTTCGGCGTGAGGCCGCAGCGCAGGGCAATGGCTCGCTCAAGCGTGTACTCGGTCCGATAGGCTTGGTGGCCTTAGGTGTAGGGTGCATCGTGGGGGCTGGCCTGTTTTCGGTCACTGGCATTGTGGCTGCCGAATATACTGGACCCGCAGTCACCATCTCCTTTGCCATAGCTGCCATAGGCTGTGCCTTTGCAGGGCTATGCTATGCAGAGTTTGCCAGCATGATTCCTATCGCAGGCAGTAGCTACACGTATTCTTATGCCACAATGGGCGAGCTGATGGCTTGGATCATCGGTTGGGACTTGGTTTTGGAGTATACGGTGGCCTGTACGATGGTGAGTATATCGTGGAGTCAGTACTTTGTGAGTTTTCTCTCCTCTATAGGCATCCATATTCCCGCCGCGCTGACGGCTTGTCCCTGGGACGGTGGCATCATGAACTTGCCCGCGGCACTGATTGTGGTGGTACTCAGTCTGCTCTTGATGCGAGGCACGCGGGAGAGCAGCATGTTCAACAACATCATCGTTTTCCTCAAGTTGGGCGTGATACTGACGTTCATCGTCTTGGGCTTCTTCTATCTACGTTCCGAGAACTACACGCCCTACATTCCCGAAAACACGGGTGTGCTTGGCGAATTTGGTTGGTCGGGCATCTTTCGCGGTGCAGCCGTATTGTTCTTTGCTTTCTTAGGCTTCGATGCGGTGAGTACAGCAGCGCAGGAAGCCAAGAATCCTAAGCGCGACATGCCTATCGGCATTTTGGTCTCGCTATTGGTGTGTACCATATTATATATATTGTTTGGGTACGTCATGACTGGCGTGGCCAACTATAAAGATTTCTCTGGGCAAGAGGGCATAGCCCCCGTCGCCGTAGCCATCGCTCAGATGGGGCCGACAGATGCCAGTGGTGTCGTTCAGCCTGCCTACCCGTGGCTCAACAAGGGTGTCATGTTGGCCATTCTCATAGGCTACTGCTCCGTCATGATTGTTCAACTCTTGGCGCAAAGCCGCATTTTTATGACGATGAGCAACGACGGTTTGTTGCCACCTGTTTTCTGTAAGATTCACCATCGCTTCCGCACTCCCTTACTTAACAATCTGATATTCATGATAGCCATCGCGCTCTTGGCCATGTTCATTCCCGCTCGCATAGCAGGCGAGATGACGAGCATAGGCACGCTCTTGGCTTTCACCTTGGTGTGTGCGGGCGTTTTGATTGTTCGCAAGACGATGCCCGATGCCCCGCGCGCTTTTCGCACGCCTTTAGTACCATGGATACCCTTGGCAGGTATTCTGACTTGCGTGACGCTGATGATTTTCCTCCCCGCCGACACGTGGATTCGCTTGGTGCTGTGGATGGTTGTAGGCTTCGACGTATATAGCCTCTACGGCATACGCCATAGCCGATTGGTGCAGTCGCCGCGTCGCAAGGGTACCATGACGCTCTATATCTTAGGGATTTGCACCAGCGCACTATGTGTGATTACGGGCTTCTGGCATCAGCAAACGCTCGGATGGAGCGAAGACAAGACGATGCTCATTGTGGCTGTGAGCTTCGGCCTTCTGCACATCGCCTTCTTTGCCTATCGCATGTGGAAATACTATCCTGCGCGGTAATGGCACATGATACTTGGTAAAAAAATGCCACGAAGGTTCGATGAACTCTTCACGCTATGCCTTATATTACACACCACTGACTACACGCTGAACAACACTTTTACTATACGATATTCTAATACCCGTAACTATGAAACGTCTCTTTGTTTTTTGTCTTTTCCTTGCATGGTTATTGCCCTGTGTGGCACAAGATAAGATTAAGGTATCCTGCGTAGGCAACAGTGTGACCTACGGCATGCGCTTGCCTAACCGCGAGGTGGAATGCTACCCCGCCCGACTGCAAGAGATGCTCGGCGACCGCTACGAGGTACGCAACTTCGGTCATAGCGGCAGCACACTGCTCTCGCACGGTCACAATCCTTATGTCAAAACCCCAGAGTTCCAACAGGCCTTAGACTTTCGCGGCGACTTGGTGATTATACATTTGGGACTGAACGACACTGATCCGCGCAACTGGCCGCTCCATCGCGAAGAGTTCATCCCCGACTATCGTCAGCTGATTGACACCCTGCGTGCGGTCAATCCCAAAGCGCGGGTGTGGATCTGCCTGATGACACCTATCTTCCATGACCATCCCCGTTTCCAGAGTGGCACGCGCGATTGGCACGCACAGATACAACAAACGATTCGTCAAATAGCTGAGACCACTGACGGCGTTGACCTCATAGACCTCTACACTCCGCTCCACAGTCACCCTGAGATGTTTCCCGATGCACTCCATCCCGATGCCGATGGTGCGTTCATCTTAGCACAGACGGTATACGGCGCAATAACGGGTGACTACGGTGGTCTGCAACTGCCTGTGTTGTATGGCGACGGCATGGTGCTTCAACGCGAAGAACCCATCGTGCTTCATGGTCGTGCTAATGCAGGCGAACGTGTCACTGTGACGCTCGAGGGTAAGAAGCAAAAGACCATCGCTGCCACCGATGGCACTTGGAGCGTGCGTTTCCCTAAGCACAAAGCGGGTGGCCCCTACACGCTGTCGTTTCGCGCTCAAAGTCGCAGCTACGAATTCAACGAGGTATATATAGGTGAGGTATGGCTATGTGCTGGCCAAAGCAATATGGAGTTTACCGTAGCCCAAACACTCACGGCGCAAGAAGACTTGCAACAAGCAGCGCACCAACCTCTGCTCCACCTCTTCAATATGCCAGCCCGCGCACGTACCGATGCGGTAGAATGGCCCGACAGTGTGCTGCGTGCCAACAACCGTTTGGAGCATCTCAACTATGGTCCTTGGCAGACGTGCGATGCCCAGAGTGTATCCCGTTTCTCGTCCATCGCCTACCACATGGGACGCGTATTGGCTGACAGTCTGAATGTGCCGATTGGTATCATCTGCAATGCAGTAGGCGGCACGACGACGGAGGCTTGGATAGATCGTTCCACTATCGAATATAAATATCCTCAGATACTCTACAACTGGCTCGACAACGACCATACGCAAGCCTGGGCTCGCGGTCGCGCACGCCAAAACAATCATCGTGCTACCAACCCGCGCCAGCGTCATCCCTACGAGCCTTGCTATATGTTCGAGGCAGGCATTCTGCCCTTGCAACAGTACAACATACGCGGTGTGGCTTGGTATCAAGGCGAGAGCAATGCCGACAAACCCGAGTTGCACGCCCAACTCTTCGATCTCCTGCAACAAAGTTGGCGACGCTACTGGAAAAAGGCTGACTTGCCCTTCTACTTTGTACAACTCTCGAGCTTGAGCCGCCCCGACTGGCCTACTTTCCGCGACTCTCAGCGTCGCATAGCACGCACCTCGCGCCACACGTGGATGGTGGTCAGCTCCGACCTCGGCGATACGCTCGACGTACACTATCGACAGAAACGCCCCGTGGGAGAACGCTTAGCTTGGCAAGCCCTGCACCATACCTATAAGCGTCATATCGTGAGCGAAGG
>JAFVCB010000069.1 GCA_017479555.1 Bacteroidaceae bacterium
ACACGTTCGGTGAAATGCAAACCCGCCGTGGGGGCTGCCACACTGCCCTTGATGCGACTATACACCGTTTGGTACGTCTTCAAGTCGCTCTCCTCGGTCTGCCGATTGAGGTAGGGCGGAATAGGAAGCTCGCCGCACGCTTCGAGCACCTCTGCAAAGGTCACCGTGTCGTCGTCCCAAGCGAAGTGGATGCCAAAGCCACTCCCCACGGCCTCGCCGCGCTCGGCCACCAAGGTGAGGGTGCGCCCCGCCACTTGCAACGTGGTGGACACCGTGCCGCTCTTCCATTTCTTGGCATTACCTATCAGGCACGACCATGCACAGTGCCCAGTCGCCGCGAAGTTCTGCTGATAGTCGTGAGGACTGAGGGGCTCGAGACAGAATATTTCGATGTGCGCCCCAGTGTCTTTATGGAAATGGAGGCGTGCGCGAATCACGCGTGTGTTGTTCAGTACCATCAGTGCGCCCTCGGGCAGGTAGCGGGGCAGGTTACTAAACGTGTCTTCGCTGATAGTGCCATCGCGATAGAGCAACAGTTTGGAGGCATCGCGCTCTTGCAGCGGATATTTAGCGATACGCGTTTCGGGTAGGTCGTAGGTAAATTCTTGAATACGCACGTCAGTAGGTTGGTTATAGGGATTGCATAGCTTATAGGTGCAAAAGTATAGTTTTTTTGAAAATTAGTCAATATCCCAACTCTCTTACCTCCGACCCAGTAAGCAAATCATCATGATGACACGACAATTTCTTCACGATGACACGACAATTTCTTCACGATGATTTTGTCGTGTCATCGTGATGATTTCTTTCTCGTGAGCGAGTTAGGGTATCGCGAAGCGTAATGTAAAGGCCAACAGCAACAAATTCGTAAATAATACTATCCGCAAACAGCGTCCTTGGGGTGCGCTTCGCGCAGAAATTCATCAAAATTTTATTCAAAATTAAACAAGACAAACGGCACGCAGCTTAGGTCTTAGCAATGAAAAATTTTGGGCTAAATTTTTGAAAAATTTCTCGCCGTTAGGCGATAATAAAATGTGCGCTTATGGTGGTGCGCTTCGCGCAGAAATTCTCCAAAATTTTATTCAAAATTAAACAAGACAAATGGCACGCAGCGTCGGTTTTGGAATGAAAATGATGGTCGCTCGTAGGCCTTTCAGGCTGTTCTTAACGAAAATCTCCGTTTTTCAAAAGCTTACTTATCGTGATGCACTGCTTTGCGCATCGTTCTGGGCAAAAAGTCATCAAAACACGGCCTGGCGAAGTCAAAATCAGCAAAATTCCGCCCTTTTAACAAGAAATTCGTCTATTTTGTTAGGTGTTTCGTGTACTTAGTGTTACATTTGCGCCTATTGCGATGCAAAAACCTTTTTGCCAAATAGTATCAATTATAGAATCCTAATTGGTATACATTTAACGGACTATAAAACAAATACATACTCATGAAAAACTATTTTACTAATCGATTCCTGCGTCTCTTGACGATTGGTCTGCCAGCGCTGCTGTGGTGCATAGCGACCACGTCGGCCATCGCAGAGGAAATCACGTTGACCCCTTCAACAGTGACTTATGCTGGAACAGCAAATTACACCAATTCGCTGACCTCATCGGGGACACCAGTGATCACCGTGACTGCTTCAGCAAACAATATGGATAGACGCCAAACAAGTGATTACCTGCTTTGGCATACGGGTTCAGCTAAATCTTCTACCTATACTTTCTCGGCATCAGGTTATGTCGTAACGGGTTATAGCATAACAGCTCAGGCGGTAAGCGATGACCAAACAGTTACCTTTGGCGACAATACCTCACACACTTTTACCAGTTCAGCATCTTCTACCGCGACATTTTCGAAGCGTACCATTCCAGCCACGTTTACGCTTTCTGGAGAAAACAGTGGTCTTAAAATAACATCGATTACTCTTCAAGTCGAACCACTTGAAGTATCTGCTGCTTCTTCATCGCTATTGAGCGAATTCTCTTCTCCTAATGCTGACTTGTTTTTGGGCGACGAAGCCGCTTCGCTTTCGGTAGGTACATGGTATGTGATGAAAAATCGTGGTTCAAGCCGTGGCTATCTCTACGAAGACCCCTCTACGCATGGCCTAAGGAATGTCGGTTCGGTGACACAGGAGGTGAAGTATTTAGTGCGCCTCGAAAATGCTACTGACGGTCACTATTATATCCAGACGGCTTATGGCAACTACTTTGGTTGTTTGTCTCACAATACACAACTAAGCACTTTCGGCAATGCTGTAGAAGCCTACATCGTAGACAAGATAGCCGATACGGATGGACACTTCTATCTGCAGTCCGCCGCTACTGATGTGGTACTTGATGCCAATAATTACTCTGGCGCAAGCTCAGCCAATGTGGTAGGGTGGAATACAACCGTTCCTACGGCTACGGACGGCAACAACGACTGGGCATTCTATCCTGTATTGTTATCTGTTTCTAATACAGATGTATTCACCATCAACAATACCAATGCCAGTCGTGGTGCGATGACCTACGAACCTGACCATAGTGAATATGTTTACAGCAGTGGAAAAACAGGTGCTACAGCTTTTAATGCCAATTATGTCAACCACCAGTGGGTGCTCTACTCCACTGGCACGTACAATCAGTACTACCTCTACAATATAGGAGCTGACAAGTTCGCGATACCTACGGGGGCAGATACAGGAAACTCTACAGCCTCTTGGGTGTTCAGCGACAATGCAGTGGCTGTGACGCTTGTCTATCAGAGTACAGGAGAGTTTAAGATCAAGGTCGCTGCTGGTACGAATTCATACGCCGCGGTGAGCAATGGCAAGACAGGACCTATCATTAACTATAACGATGTGGGCGGTAACTTCACGCTGACAAAGGTGGAGGGCGATGCTTCTGCTGCTGTCACGGCTGCCGTGAATCGCTTGGCAGAGTCTGTCACCCCGCTGAGTGCTATTCCTGCCGATGGCACGAGCGACTGGTATTTCATACGCATCAAGTCGCATGCCTCCTTTGCCGACCGCTTCGTTTATCACGATGGCGAGGACAAGACATATAGTGGCAACAGTACAACCTATGCGCTCACGTTCGACCAAACATTCAACGTTCGACCAGCTGTCAGCGATGCACTCTATTACACACGCATCATACGCGAAGGAGATTCAAAATATTGGCAATTAGCTGATGGACGATACCTCTATGGTGCGAACAATAAATTCCCCATTCCTACTGCCGAGGAGAATTCTTTCTCGATGGACTATAGTGATGCTGGTATCCGCCTATGGGCTGACTTGAGTAACACCTACTATGCTACACCTTATAGTGCTTCAAACACAATATTCATAGGCGAAACAGACCAAGGTGGTCGTGCTTACTACGACCTCTATCCAGTCAATCTCACCGAGGCAGGATTGGTGGCTTGGAAGGTACAAGTGGAAGGCTCTACGTCAGGTAAAGTCACTTGTACGCGTTCAGACGTGAAAGGACTCACCGCTGTGTATAACAATGGAACCTTCTTCCTACCTACAGGTGTGACACCCGTTGAGAGTGACTTCACTGCAACGGGTCTGGAGAGCGTGACGATAGATGAAGCCAACCATACCATATCGGTCAAGATAGCTGCAATACTTTCAACCAATGTCGCTGTCATTCAAGGTAACGAAACAACAGGTCAGGGAAATACCCGTCAAGCCTTGCTGCGTATCAAGGTGAGTGGTGCTGAGACATTCACGCCTACCCAACTCACGGCTACGCTCACGGGGCATGAACACATGAGTCGTGTGGCGCTTTATGCTACTACAAACGATGCCCTGGCGTGCGATGAAGCACCTACGCTGCTTGCTGAAACTTCTACGCTCAGCGATGCCCTTACGCTCAACATCACTGATGCACCATCGTATGTTGCAGGAGGCACATACTATTTCTATCTCACTGCCGACATTGCTGCCGATGCTACCGAGTGGCAGACGCTTGATGCGGCTGTCGGTACGCTCAGCTACGAGGCCTTTGGCAATGATGCTACATACAACTTCGGTATAGCGGGCAATCCCGAGGGCGAGATGCGTATCTATAAGCAGCAGACTTTCCTCTGGACATCAAGCAATGCCACGCAGATGTACTACCGCATTCCTACGATGATCAATACCGCCGATGGAGGCATCATAGCACTCACCGACTATCGCCACGACCATCCCTACGACTTGGGTAAATCGGCTACTAATGGTACTGGAAATCACGTCATAGATGTTGTAGCTCGTAAGAGTACTGATGGTGGTCAAACTTGGGAAGCTCCCTTTACTATTGCCGCAGGTGATGGAAGTTCAACATCAAACTGGAACTACGGCTTTGGAGACCCTGCCATCGTGAGAGCTAATGATGATGGTACGCTACACTGCTTCATGGCTGCAGGACCTACGTCGTATGCGAGCGGTATGACACATATCGGTTATACCAAGAGTAGCGACAATGGTGCTACGTGGACTACACCTATAGATATATTTAGTAGTCTTACCAATCCCCACACGATGAGCTCTGTCTTCGTCACTGGCGGTAAGGGTGTCACCTTCGATAATGGACGTATGGCTCTTGCGCTGCTCGGCAATGTGAGTGGTACCAATATCTATCCGCTCTATTCCGACGATAATGGCGCTACATGGACGGTAGGTTCGTCAGCTGCTTACACTGGTGGTGACGAGTCGAAGTTCGAGATTATGAACGATGGTTCGCTGCTCCTCTCCGTACGTTCCACAGGCTTCTCAGGTGTGGCCAATCGTGCCTACAATCGTACCACGGGCGATGCTTCGGGAGACGGTATTAACACTTGGGGTACACAAGGCACTTGGGGAAGCGAGATGAGTGCCAATGGCTGTAATGCCGACATCCTCTACTATTCTCGCTCCACCAATGGCGAGCGCGACGTGTTGCTCCATACACTCACAAAGGCCTACAGTACCTATCGCCGCGACCTGCGTCTCAACGTCAGCTTCGATGGCGGACAGACGTGGAAAGAAGTCTTCCAACTGCAGCCAGGCTATGCCGCCTATAGCTCTATGCAGAAACTCGCCAATGGCGACTTAGCGATTATCTACGAAGATGGTAGCATCGGTAACAAAGACCACCAAGATGCTTATGCCATCAACTACATAGTCATCAGCAAAGAAATCCTCCAAGCCCGCATTGATGAACTCTACGAGGAAGCGGTAGAGAACCTGCTCTCGCCAGAAATCAAGGTGGCGTATGGCATGACACCTTATTATACTGGTACTTCATCACTTCTCACACTCAATGCCCAATTAGGATTGGAAGGAGTAACACTTTCTACGAGCACTGGCAATTTCGATAAATATTCAGATTGGAATAGCCACTACAATGTGGCTTATAAACCTCATTCTGCCAATACGCCATCTGCTATAACTATCTCTCTCCCCGATGGCTATATTATTCGTGGATACTCTTTCAAGGCAACTAAAGCTTCATCAGAAGCTCATACTTATACCATCGTAGCAGGCGAAAATACATATACACCCGCGTTTTGGAATTATACCGAGGTTAATGTGGATAATGTAAACGCGCAATCCACATCGTTTACCATTGAGACTACTGATAATACTTGGTATATCTCTTTAGCAGACTTCATCATCTATGCAGAGCCTACGCAGCAAGTCCCTGTCGAAATCCAAAGCGAGGCAGGCGAAGTGGTAAGTACCGCCAACATACGACTGGGTATACCCCTCGATGAGCTGGCCGACAACCTCGGGCTGAGCGACTTCTCGCCACTTGTGACCTACAGCAATCCTGCCTACGACCTCAAGGAACAGAAGTATACCATCACCTACACCCCCGTGAATGCTACCTATCCTGCGGCTACGGGCGACACCGATGACTATACGGGATGGTACTACATCCGAGTACGCGGCAACCGCTTCATGCAGTACAATCCTCTTGCCAATACGCACAAGAACTATAGCTACTACAACACCGACCAGTACCTCTACTTTGGCCCTGAGATGCAATGGGCACTCGTGGGTGACCCCTACAACGAGGTGCGCATCGTCAACCGCAAGGCAGGCGAAGCAGCTTCGCTTACACGTAGCGAGGCAGGTAGCACCGCCGACCAAGTGATGCTCCACGTCCTCGAAGACGGTGCAGACCGTTTCGTAGTGACGCGCACAGCGAATGGTTTCTTGCTCAAACTTAAAGACGACGCGGCCTACCTCAACGATGTAGGTGGCGGTGGTTGGAATCCTGATGAAAAGTCGCTCCTCTATGGTGGTGCAGGCCTACTGCGTACCAATGGTAGTACCGACGAGGGTTCGTTCTGTCTCTTCACCCCCGCGTGGGAAGACGAAGCGCTAAACGCCTTACGCGACTATGTGCGCTATACCGATGCAAATGGCGACCAAATGTCCAACTACGTAGGTTCAGCCGCCAACGAAGAAATCAAATACTACTTTGACAATCCCGAGCGTATCGGAGTAGTCAATGGCTTCCCCGACGAGGCTACATTCAATACTTTCAAGGATGAGTTCTACAGCCTCGCTGGCACAACCTATAATCCCAACTCCAGCTTCTACGATTACGCCAGTCAAGTTTCCATCACGACCTATCGCGACTTTGTGCGCCGCATGCGCGAGCAATTAGTGAAGTTCCAAGATGAACACAACTATGTGCTGCTCAATGGAGCGACAAATCGTGCGTTGGGTTATGCGGGTTATGGACTTTGGGGATTTGAACCCACAAGCAATAGCTTCACGCAGAATGCGAATTATCTCCAAGATCTCTCTGTAGTTTGGACGGGAAAAGTAGACGAAAACGCTACCTCGCTTTCCGCAGGTAACTACTATATGCCTTCAAGTAACCTCACCATGTATAGTTATCGTACGAACCTCTTCTATGATAACTTCCCCTTGCGCGTGGG
>JAFVCB010000070.1 GCA_017479555.1 Bacteroidaceae bacterium
ATAGACGGCCTCGGCCTCTTGGGTGGAGAAGTTTAGGCGCAAGTAGTTTTCAGAAGCCTGTTCGTAGGACGTGAAGGCCTTGCTGAGTTGCAGGGCAAAGTAAATCTTTTGTTGTTTTGCCCAACCTGTGGAATAGCGGTAACCGATGACGGTGTATGGGTCTACCACTTCCATGTAGCTCTGTGTGGTCTTGTCCCAACAACCTCCGTTTTCGAGGTCTACAACGATGGCTGCGCTGTCGGCTTTGGGGTAGGTGTAGCGATGCACAGCAGACCTGTCGAGGGCTGTAAGCTCTGCGGTGATGCCGTAGCGCGTCAGGTAGGTCTTGTAGTAGCCAGGTCTTACTTCCTGCTGGCTTCGGTCGCTGTAGCTCCACAGGCCTGTGGTGGGCGATGACGCTTCGCCTCGGGCATAGGTGACGTGGCCTGTGACGGGCATCAGGGTTACGTCGAATAGATCACCAATGCCAGTGCCGCTGAGGTGAGTGTGCGAAAATCCTATCACAGTGGAGTCGCTCTCGTGATAGCCAGAGCACCAGTCCCATTGCTGTGGCAGACTGGTAGGACCTACTTGTACCATACCGAATGGGACATCAGCACCCACGAATACGTGGCCATGACCGCCAGAGCCGATGAGTGGGTCAACGTATTGGGTGAGTGGCTGCGCGAGGGTGCATAGGGGGAGTAGTAGGAGCAGTGACAGTAGCTTTTTCATGGTGATGGATAGGCTGTTAGGGGATGTGGTGGGTATGTAAATAGGTGTGGGGAGAATGGACGTGTGATGAAGGAGGACGGAGAGAGATTTGGGCATTGCGAACGCGTGTGTCTATGCAACGATGTCGCACGCCTCGGGGCTGTGCGACATCGTGTGAGTGGGAGAGGCTTGGTGGTGCGCCGCTGCGGTAGGTCTGCTGAGCTGCGTATGGTGTCGCCGTGCGTCTGTGGCTTACTCAGTGGCTTACTCTGTGGGTGCACTCTCGGCGGGTGCGACAGGCTCGGCAGGGGGCGTAGCAGGTACGTCGGTGGACGGGTGCTCGGGCGCAGTGGTTTCGCTTGGCGCGGGCGTGCTTTCTCTGTGCTCTTGTGGCTTAGGCTTCTGTGGTGTGTCGGTCACAGGCGTGCCGTTCTGCTCACGGAAGCGCGCGTCTTCCTCACGCTCGCGTATCAGCACGCTCTCGTCGGCTATGTAGCCTGCTTCGGGGTGGGAGCCAGGTTTCATCCTGACGTGCGAGCGTCGGGTGTCGAGTGGTGGGTCGTTGATGACGTATTCTTCAAGCTCAATGTGCTGCATCGTAACGCCCTCGTGCTCGTCCATGAGTACGTCGCGCACAAAGGTGATGAGCAACATAGTGCCTATCAGTGCGGCTACGAGCAGTACGATACTCACAGTATAGCGTAAGGGACGGCTCATGATGTGCTCGTCCTTGGCTGGGGTGAGGCCTTTGGGCAAGGGTGGGGGGACTGCAGCCCCTTGGTTCGCTTCGTCGAGCGAGGGCAGGGGAGGCAATGGCTTATTGGTGTCGTTCATGTCGCTTAGTTGTCGGTTTACCGCGCAAAGGTACTTTTTTTCGACTTAATAGCCAAACGGAGACCTTAAAAGTGTACCTATCTGCCGTTTGTCTTTCTGTGTGTTTGCATAACGCTTAGCCGTACTCCTATATGGGCTGCTTGTGCGCACGAAATCAGCCCACACAATCTTCGCTAAGGAATCTTGTATGGGCTGATAGCTTTTCCGCTACTGATTGTCGCGGATGGTTGTTCGCAGTGAACTATACTTTGATTTCTACGTCCACGCCGCAGGGAAGCTCAAGCTTCATCAAGGCATCTACGGTCTTCGATGTGCTGCTGTAGATGTCGATGAGACGCTTGTAGGTGGAGAGTTGGAATTGCTCGCGGCTCTTCTTGTTGACGAAGGTGGAGCGGTTGACAGTGATGATGCGCTTACGTGTGGGCAATGGGATAGGACCGCTAACAACGGCTCCTGTTGCTTTGACGTTCTTCACGATTTTCTCTGCGCTCTTCTCTACGAGTGTGTGGTCGTAGCTCTTGAGTTTGATGCGAATCTTTTGACTCATAGTGTAGTTTTGTTTGTTTTGGTGATAGGCGGATGTTTGTCCGCTTTCCTCTTGCTGCCGTAGGCTAAGAGTCATTTGTTAGCCTACGGACAGTGGAGGATTTGTATGGGTTTGTGTTTTGTTTCACAGACTTTTGCGTGCCACGGGCAATGTTGAAGTGAACTTCGCGTTGCGCTGTTGGCTTATCGCAAAAGCTTCTTATTTGATGAGGTCTACGCGACCCTTCACCTCTTCGAGCACTTCGCGTGCGATGTTGGAGGAGAGAGGTGCGTGGTGGTGGTAGGTCATCGAGCTTGTGGCGCGTCCGCTGGTGATGGTGCGCAGTGCTGTGACGTAGCCGAACATCTCGGCCAGTGGCACCATGGCTTTTACCAAGCGGCTGCCGCTACGTGTGCTCTCCATGCCTTCTACCTGTCCACGGCGCTTGTTGAGGTCGCCGATGACATCACCCATGCTCTCTTCGGGCGTGTCTACTTCGAGCTTCATGATGGGCTCGAGCAATACAGGACCTGCCTTGGCGCATGCGTTGCGATAGGCATTGAGTGCAGCTACTTCGAACGAAAGCTGATCGGAGTCAACGGGGTGGAACGAACCATCGAGAAGCTCTACCTTCAGGCTGTCTACGGGGTAGCCACCGAGTACGCCGTTCTTCATGGCATTCTCAAAGCCCTTCTGTACGCTGGGGATGAACTCCTTAGGAATGTTACCACCTGTAACGGAGTTGATGAACTGCAAGCCACCTTCTTTGTAGTCTTCGTCCACGGGGCCGACGTTGACGATGATGTCGGCGAACTTACCGCGTCCACCCGTCTGCTTCTTGTATACCTCGCGGAGGTTGACAGTCTCGGTGATGGCTTCTTTGTAGTTCACTTGTGGCTTACCTTGGTTACATTCTACCTTGAACTCGCGCTTGAGGCGGTCGATGATGATGTCCAAGTGAAGCTCACCCATACCGCTGATGATGGTCTGGCCACTCTGCTCATCGGTATGTACAGTGAATGTGGGGTCTTCCTCTGCGAGCTTGGCAAGGCCAGTGGAGAGCTTGTCAAGGTCTTTCTGCGTCTTAGGCTCTACAGCGATACCGATAACGGGGTCTGGGAAGTCCATGTTCTCCAGTACGATGGGTGCATCTTCGGAACTGAGCGTGTCGCCTGTGCGAATGTCCTTGAATCCTACCCCTGCACCTATATCGCCAGCTTCGATAACGTCTACGGGGTTCTGGTGATTGGAGTGCATCTGGAAGAGGCGGCTGATGCGCTCTTTCTTACCGCTACGAACGTTGTATACGTAGCTTCCAGCTTCAATCTTACCACTGTAGACGCGGAAGAATGTCAGACGTCCTACGTAGGGGTCGGTGGCAATCTTGAACGCCAGTGCGCTGGTCTTCTCGTCTACACTGGGTTTGCGATCCTCTTCTTCGCCCGTGTCGGGGTTAGTACCTACAATGTTGGGGGTGTCGAGAGGACTTGGCAGGAACATACATACGTAGTCGAGCAGTGTCTGTACGCCTTTGTTCTTGAACGAAGAGCCACAGGTCATAGGTGTTACCTCCATAGCCAGCGTGCCTTTGCGAATGGCGGCGATAATCTCCTCTTCTGTGATGCTTTCGGGGTCTTCAAAGAATTTCTCCATCAGACTCTCGTCGCACTCAGCAGCGGTCTCAATCATCTTGTTGCGCCACTCTTCGGCTTCGTCCTTGAGTTCGGCGGGTATGTCTTCTACATCGTAGTCTGCTCCCATGGTCTCGTCGTGCCACAGGATAGCTTTCATTTTGATGAGGTCTACGATGCCCTTGAAGTTTTCTTCTGCTCCGATAGGTATAGCTACTACGCAGGGTGTAGCGCCCAGCACGGCTTTCATCTGACGAACTACTTCGTAGTAGTCAGCACCGCTGCGGTCCATCTTGTTGACATAGGCCAAGCGAGGCACGTTGTACTTGTCGGCCTGACGCCAAACGGTCTCGGACTGAGGCTGCACACCGCCTACTGCACAGTAGGTGGCTACGGCACCGTCCAGTACGCGCAGGGAGCGTTCTACCTCTGCGGTGAAGTCCACGTGTCCCGGGGTGTCGATGAGGTTGAGCTTGTAGGTCTTGTCGTTCCAGTTCCACTGACAGGTGGTGGCAGCGGAGGTGATGGTGATACCGCGCTCTTGCTCCTGAGCCATCCAGTCCATGGTGGCAGCACCTTCGTGCACCTCACCAATCTTGTGGGTCTTACCAGTATAGAAGAGGATGCGCTCGGAGGTAGTGGTCTTACCGGCATCGATGTGCGCCATGATACCGATATTGCGCGTATAGTGCAAATCTATTTTTGCCATGTTTGTGTCTTCGTGTTGTGGTTGTTAGAAGCGGAAGTGAGCGAATGCGCGGTTTGCCTCAGCCATGCGGTGCATATCTTCCTTGCGCTTGTAGGCACCGCCTTGCTCGTTGTAGGCGTCAATAATCTCGTTAGCCAATTTGTCGGCCATGGTCTTTCCGCCGCGCTTGCGTGCGAAGTTGATGAGGTTCTTCATCGATACGCTCTCTTTGCGCTCGGGACGAAGTTCTGTGGGTACTTGGAAAGTGGCTCCACCGATACGGCGGCTCTTTACTTCGACTTGAGGGGTTACTTTGTCGAGTGCGGCTTTCCAGATTTCAAGGGGTGCCTGTTCGTTGTCCTTCATTTTCTGGCCAACAAGTTCCAGGGCGTTGTAGAAGATGCTATAAGCGATGTTTTTCTTACCATCGAGCATCAGGTGGTTCACAAACTTGGAAACCTTCTGGTCTCCGTAGACGGGATCGGGTAGGACGATCCTCTTTTTTGGTTTTGCTTTACGCATTGTTGGATAGTAATATTGATGTGTGAGGCTGCCGGTGTGTCTTCAACGTGTCCTCTGACTCGTTTACTCAACCCTATAGCAAACCAATAAATGTTGGTTCTAAAAAAACTTTGTCAAGCCAATGAAGCTGATGACAAGTGACAAGCGTGGCGCGCTGTTCGCATGTGGCGTGATGGCTGCACCTTGCCACTTGTCATCATGGCTTTATTTACTTCTTGGCTTTGGGACGTTTAGCACCGTACTTGGAACGACGCTGTGTGCGGCTGGCAACACCTGCGGTGTCGAGCGCGCCACGTACGATGTGGTAACGTACACCGGGGAGGTCCTTGACACGTCCGCCGCGCACGAGAACGATGCTGTGCTCTTGCAGGTTGTGTCCCTCACCGGGGATGTAACTGTTCACTTCCTTCTGGTTGGTTAGGCGTACACGCGCCACCTTGCGAAGGGCTGAATTAGGCTTCTTAGGCGTGGTGGTATATACACGCACGCAGACGCCACGACGCTGGGGACAAGAGTCGAGCGCGGGAGATTTTGACTTCTCCTTCGCTACGGTTCTGCCTTTGCGTACTAATTGCTGAATGGTAGGCATTTGTTAGTGTTTTTAATTATTATATATTTTGTATTTTATATTTCGAGGTGTTGCGGTATAGGCACAATGCTCCCTTTGGCATGTGCCTATTCGGGGTGCAAAAGTACGATATTCATTTTATCTGACAAACATTTTTCGATTGTTTTTGTCGGATTTCGGTTTTTGCGCAGTGCCAATGCGCGCGCGTGGAAGGCTTCTGCGCGTTGGTTTTTGAGCCTTTGACGCGGCTGGTTCGGGAAGGATTTTGGAGTGGGAATATTCGGCTTTTGTTCGATGTCCGAGGTATTTTATTTCGGGTGGGATTTATTCTATAAACTTAGCCTTAGTTTGCAAAAACTTAGGTTTAATTCTTACAAACTTAGGCTGAATTTGTAAGAACTTAGGCTTAGTTTATAGAATGTATTGGCGCTGAGATAGAATGGGTGGGGAAGTGCTGACGTTTTGAGGAGCAGGTGCTACGATATATAATATATTGTACGCGGCAGGCTGCGGGAGGTGCAGGACGCTGCGGCGCATCGGGAAGCGGGGCGCAGCGAGGTGGTGCAGCGTGCGGCGCGGAGGCGGGGGCTTATGGCGCAGGTGTGTATGTACGATAAGCTCCCCCGTGTATGCAGGTCGATA
>JAFVCB010000071.1 GCA_017479555.1 Bacteroidaceae bacterium
CCGAGGTATTTTATTTCGGGTGGGATTTATTCTATAAACTTAGCCATAGTTTGCAAAAACTTAGGTTTAATTCTTACAAACTTAGGCTGAATTTGTAAGAACTTAGGCTTAGTTTATAGAATGTATAGGCGCTGAGATAGAATAGGTGGGGAAGTGCTGACGTTTTGAGGAGCAGGTGCTACGATATATAATATATTGTACGCGGCAGGCTGTGGGAGGTGGAGGACGCTGTGGCGCATCTGGAAGCGAGTCGCAAGGAGGTGGTGCTGCGTGCGGCGCGGAGGCGGGGGCTTATGGCGCAGGTGTGTATGTACGATAAGCTCCCCCGTGTATGCAGGTCGATACACGGGGGAGCTTACTTAGGGAATTGGCTTTTATTCTTCGTACCAGTCTTCGCATCGAGTCAGAGCCTTGCTTCCGCCTACGGGATTGTTGTCGTCGAGGGGTATGCTCTCGATGCAGAGCGGGCGGCTCTGATAGTGATAGGTCTCGGCTACTGGGATGCTGTATGTCTTTTTCATGTAGGCGTATGTGCTGATAGAGGTTGGACTGCAAAGGTGGTGCTTATTCTTGGTGTATGCAAGGGTTTGCCGTTAAATCTTTTTCAAGCGCGTTTTCTTTCGTCATCGTGCAGGCAAAAGACTAAATGTGCATCGCAAAATGCGTGCTGTTTTCGCGCTATATCGTGCTGCAAAATAGCCTAATGAGTTTGCAAATGCAGCGTGGCTTTTGCCGAAAAAGGAGATTTCGTACGGCAAACTATGCGTTCATAAGTCAAATTTTCGTACATTTGTGATACTTATATAGAGAAGCGTATGGTTTGAATGCTGTTGGGGGCATAGTCGTAACAAGTTTGGCTCAGCCATTGCCTTTATTCCTAAAAGTCTTTTCCATGCATCAAGCATACGCGTCTCTCTCTGCGTGTTCGCAGGTCTAACAGCCAATGTCTGTCGGCATGCGGTGCGCCTTGTCATTACAAAAATAGCCATTTATTTTTCATCTATAAAATCGATTTATGAAAAAACTTTATTTCGCTTTTGCGCTGCTGAGCCTGTTCTGCAGCACAACAGTCGTATGGGGTGCAAAGATTCATTCCACACAGACAGGTACAAACACGCTCAATGCAGCAACAATCAAGGAGAAGGCCAATGCCGGTGACCTCTACGTGGCCTTGCAGAACCACACAACGACAGCTGATGCGTACATCAACAGACTGGGCTATATGAGCGATACGTTCGACGCGAATGGAACCACAACGTGGAAGGTGGTGCCCTATGGTAGCGGCTATGCACTGCAAAATAGTGATGGCAACTACATCAGCAACCAAGCGCGCCCGATGGCTGTGTCGGCTAACATCGCCAATGCTACTCTCTTCGAACCCGAGGATGTCAATGCGGATGTGAAGAACATCAGAGAAGGATTCAATAGCTCGATGTCAGTGCGCTGGAAGGTGCTGCCAGGCAAGACGATATGGATCAACACCAACGCTGCCAGTGGTACACAAACCGTGATATTCAATGGTGGTACAGGCAACTGGACATGTCTGTTCACCTACGAAGTGACACTCTCCGATCCCGACTACACAGCCATGTTGCGCGAATACGTAGAGCCCTATCTCACTACGGCCTACGACGACCTCTTTGGTCTCAAAGCCGAGGCTTGGGAAACGTTGCGTGGAGAATACGAAACCCTCACCACCGCTTGCACAGAAGAAGCCTACGAAGACTTTGTGGCTCGTTTCAACAACCTCATCGCCAATGGTGGCGTTCACATGCCCACTTCGGGCTACTATCGTTTGAGAAGCGCGCTTTCTGGCACAGATCAGTATGGCTATGTGGGCATTAACAACAATAGTGTACTCATCGGAAACCTCACAGCCGAGGCTGCGGCTTCTGATCCCTCTACGATCTTCACAGTGACCAGTCTGGGCGACAATCGCTATACCCTTGAGGTAGAGGGTCGCTACGTGGGTCAAGCCACGCAGAGCAACAATGTACCCCTGAGTACTACGGCAGTCGAAGCTCTCATAACGATGGCAAGGCCTGGTGTGGCACAAATCAAGACGGGTACAGGTGCTTATCCTTACATTCACGACTCCAAGAATCAGAACTATAGAGTAGTAGGTTGGTCTGCAGCAACGAATGCCACAGCTTCGGGATGGGTGTTTGAACCCGCCGAGCAACTCAATCTGTCGCTCAATGTGCTTGGCGGCGAGTCCTATGCATCGGTCTATCTGCCCTATCCTGTGACACTCGATGAGACCAAGGTAGCCGACAAACTCCTGAACTTCTACACCCTCTCCATAGCAGGCGAGGAGGCCGTGCTGAAGAGGGCTTCGGAGAGCGTGATACCCGCAGGCCTTGGTGTGGTTCTCATCAGCGATGAAGCAGCCACGACGGTAACCGTCAATGTAGGCGGCGAGAACACCACAACCTACGCCAACGACCTACAGGGTACGTATCTGCCTGCTACAGTGAGCGGTGCCTACGTGCTGAGTGCCGTGGAAGGCGAGGCAGGATTTTATCTGCTCAACGGGGGAACTTCGCTCAAAGCAAATCGCGCCTATCTCACTCTGAGTAGTGGCGTGACGGGACTACGTTTCGTCCTTGACGACAGTACGGTGACGGGCATTGACAACGTGGATGCCACACAGCGTATCGCTGCTCCCGTGTATGACCTTCAGGGTCGCCGTGTCGTTGCTCCCACCACAGGTATCTATATCGTCGGAGGGCAGAAAATCATTCTCAAGTAAAACCAAGGCGAATAGCTCATTTTAGCAAAATGGCGATGCGCTATACGACCAAATAACCCTATGCGTAGAACTATGAAACAATATACGAAACCCACACTGACTTTCTCGGCTGTGACCACACAACCGCTCCTCGCCAATTCTGACACCAAGAACATGAAGATAGGCGACGACGGCTCTACTACAGGCCAGCAGTGGACACGTGGCTATCAGTGGCTTGAAGGCGACGAAAACTAAGCACTGGCTTAGCTCTCGTGCCTAACAGCAAATAGTGTACGACAAAGCCCCCTTGCACGAATCTTTCGCATCAGCGATGCACGTGCAAGGGGGCTTTTTGTCGGTCAGAGGAGCGATATCTCTCAGTGTGTGGTAAAGAGAATCGTAAGGCCAGCAGACAGCAAGGTTACTTTTTCCAGAAACGCTGTGTGATGTCGCAGAGTTTCCCGTCTTCTACCCGATAGAGCTTCTGATTGGTGGTCGGCGAAGAGAGTGGTCCCATAGACTCGATGTACGGCCCCAGTTTGACGTAGTCGAACAGTTCGGGCTTGAAACCCTTAGGCAGTTCTTCGCGTCCGCTATACCAACCCGTGCGCAGCGTGTCGCCATAGGTGAGGCGCACGCAGTCGAATAGGCGCATCACACTCGCTGGGTCGCCATCGCCACCCATCAGCCCCACACATGTGATTTCACCACGATAGTCGGCTATGAGCGAGAGTAGGGCAACCTCGTCAAGTATGGGGCCAGCATCTTCTTTGAGGTAGGAGCTGTGACAGCCAGGGCAGTTGTTCGGACAACGGGTGAGGTTGATGGCCAGCGTCACTTCGTCTGGAAATTCTTGGAATACAATGTCTGTTCCTGCGTATTTGAGCATAGTTTTAATGGTCTTGGTAGGAGGAATAAGCAAGTGGGCGAAGAGCGTACGCGTTCTTCTGTCGCGCAGAGCGAATAAAGCCAAACGGCTCTTTTCTTAGTCTTGAAGCTTTTTGTATAGCGGACGAACCTCAACGGCTCGTCTATTTATCTTATCGTTTCTCTCAATGTGGATGAAGCCTGCGGCTCATCCCAAGTACAACAAAGACGCAAAGAAGCGCAATGTCTTTCGGCTGCACCACGGCAGTCTCTGCGTTTCTTTGCGTCTGTGTCTGTCGCGCTTTTTTATGCTTTAACTTCGGGTCTCAAGTTGCCGTAGTAGCGCTTGGAAGCCTCTTTCTGACGAGCGGCAGAGAAGTTGCTCACGCGCTTGAGGTAACCTATCACGCGGGTGAGATAGTCCAAGTTCTCGCTGTGGCACTTGGGACACTCGTGCATATAGCGCTTGTCGATGTGTCCGCAATCGTTGCAAACGGTGTTGGGAATATTGAATGTGAAGTAGTTGCACCCCTCCTTGGCAGCTACACGAAGCAGCTGACGATACTGAGCCTGCGAGAGATGCTCGTCTAAGTTCATGTGCAGGGCACTGCCTCCAGTGAGGTGTTCAATGTACTTGCGACCATGTAGACGGAACTTCTCAATCACGTCGGTGTTGGTGTCTTCTACCACGTAGAAGTATGAGTTGTAGCAATCGCGTGGTACAAAATAGCCCGCTTCACGATCCCAACGCGCATGCTTCACACCTACGTTTTCTGCAGGAATCATTTCGCAGTTGAACATCACGTCTTTGCTGCGATATTGCTTGTTGTATTTCTCTACCAAACCGAGAATGTCGCCTACAAAGGTTGCGTATTCGGGATTGTCGCTAATGGTGATGCCTAAGCTCTCGGCAGCTTCGACCATACCGTTCACTCCGATGGTGAGGTACTGACGACCGATGTTGATATAGCCGCTATCGAACAGTGGCAGCATTCCTTTGGCTTGAAGTTGCTTGAGGTTTTCGTTGTAAGCCAGTTGTACTTTGTGGCAGGTGTCAATGATGCCAGCGAGATAGTCGGTATAGGACTGTCCCTCACGCGTGGCCTGCTGTACGCAACGGTTGAGGTTGATGGTGAGTACGCTCTTGCTACCTGTGCTTACGCCGCCTGCTCCAAGGGTATAGCTAAAGCCGTTGTCTTGTATCTCGTTGCGCAGGCGACAGCACGACGCGAGGCTGTCAGCGTTGTCGCTCATGTAGGTGAAGAATGAGTGTCCTGCAGCATACATCTCTGCGGTGAAGTCGGCGTATTCCTTGTCTATCACATCGCCGTCTTTGCTCAGCAGAGCCATGGTCTCTACGGGGAAAGTCAGTACGGTCTTCAGACGTTCCTGATTGAACCAGCGCATGAAGCGTTTCTGTAACCAGCTTACTGCAGGCCATGAGGGCTGTGAGCCATCGGGGAAGTAGAAGTCGCCGAAGATGCTCTGGAAATAGTTCTTGTCGTAGTAACTGATGTTCCAGAAAACGGCTTGGAAGTTGCGTGCGCCAGTGGGCTGGTTGATGCTGTACACGATTTGCTCAAAGCAGTCGGTGATAATCTTGTCGATGGTGCGTTTGCGTGTTGAGAGGTCTGCCTGCTCGTCTGCACGTAGGTAGAAGTCGTCGCCGTATTCCTTTTGTAGGAAGTGGCTCATATACATCAGGAATTCTGGTGTAGCACATGCGCCACTGAGCATAGAACTCACGATGAAGACCATGTTGACAAAGCCACCGCAGAAACTCTTCAGGTTGGTTGGCGCACTACTGTTGCCGCCGATGCTCTTTGTGCCACTGAGCAACCAAGGATACATGGTGATGCTGGCGCAATAGTTTGCCAAACATGTTTCGTCGTTCTTGTATATATAGTGATTATTGAGCAGGAAAAGGTAGCGGTCTGCAAGCTCTTTGCCATACATCTTTTTGATGCGGTCGGTGAGCATTCGGCGATTGAGACGGATGAAATTCTTCTTGGGCAGTTCTCCAATGAGTGTGGCTATGTTCTTGTTTTCTACGTTGGCGTTGGCATCGTATTTTGAGCCTGTGGCTGGATTGATGCTGTCCACATAGTCGAGCAAGAAGTTGATGTGATCTACGACTTCGCGATCTTCGTTGTGCTGCTGACGATAGAGCATGAAGCTCTTAGCTACTTTGAAGTGGCGTTCAGCCATTAGAGCCACCTCTACTTGGTTCTGAATATCTTCTACGCTCATGCCATTGCAGAACTTGAGGTGTGCCAGAATCTTTTGCAGACCCTCTGCGTCAAGGTGTTCGCCTACTGCTGCAAAAGCTTTCATAATGGCGGATTTGATTTTCTCGAGAGAAAAGCGCTCTGTGCCGCCATCGCGCTTAGTGATGATGAAGTTTTCCGTGCTCATTGGAGACGTTTAGGTTTTTTTATTGTTGTTAATAATAAATAAGTATCATGTTTGCTCCTTCACTTGACAACCTTGACGTGGCTCAGACGAACTTTTGAGGCATCTAATCGACGCTGTTTTTGATAAGAGCCTATAAATAAACGGGTTGTGGAAAAATCTGTGGAAAAGCCTTGCAAAATTAGAGCAATTCACCTTTCTAACAAAATAAAAAACAAGGAAATGTAAATAAAACTATTTACACTTCCTTGCGTTTTATTTTGGGTGGAAATGTTCTAATTATCCTATCAAATTCAGCTCTCCTAAATAGTACAACATGCCATAGCCTAAGCACATGCTAATAACACCCACAAGCAGACCCACGATTGACATGTCCTTTTGTTCCACAAGGTTGGTAGAATAGGCCAACGCATTGGGTGGTGTACTAATTGGCAGTATCATGGCGGAGCTTGCAGCGATGGCCACACCGATGAGTACCGTGGGTGTACCTCCGATGGGGAGCAATTTGTCGCCCATGCCAGTACATACTACTGCCAGGATAGGCATCATGAGGGCAGCCGTGGCTGAGTTGCTGATGAAGTTGGATAGGAGGTAGCAAACTAATCCGCTTATCAAGAGGATGAGGATGGGGGAGAAATCTCCGAAAGGAATGCTCTTGATAGCATTGTCGGACAAGCCTGAGTCTTTCAGTGCCACGCCCAAAGCAAAGCCACCAGCTACCATCCATATCACACTCCAGTTGATTTCGTCCAGGTCGTCCTTGGTAATCACGCCAGTCAGAGCAAAGACGACAAAAGGTACTAAGGCTACAGTGTAGGAGTTGATGCCTGTCAGTTTGTCGAACATCCAGAGCAGCACGGTGACGATGAAGGTAACGATGACCACGTAGGTCTTAAATTCTTTCTTCATCGAGCCTTCTATCTTGATTGAGATGGTCTTCTGCGTGAAGGGGAACAACCAGCGAAGCACGAGCCACGACACCAGCAGCATCACGATGACGTAAGGGAGCATGAACGACATCCATTCGCCAAAGCCCAGTCCCATGTCCAAGCCTTTCGGATCGTTGAGGTACTTCAGTGCTACCGCATTGGGGGGCGTTCCGATAGGTGTACCCATACCTCCGAGGTTGGCTGCCAAGGGAATGGACAGCGTCAAGGCTATGCGCCCTTTTCCTTCGGGAGGAAGCTGTTTGAATACAGGGGTGAGGAACGTGAGCATCATAGCGGCTGTAGCCGTGTTGGAGACAAACATAGAAAATACGCCCGTGATGAGAATGAAGCCCAGGAGCACGTTGTTTGACTTTGTGCCAAATGGTTTCAGCAGTATGCGCGCCAGCTGTGCATCGAGGCCTGTCTTGGTGGCCGCTATAGCGAGGATAAAGCCACCGATGAAGAGCATGATGACTGGGTCGGCAAACGCTGCCATAATATCTTTGTGGCCCAGCAGTTGGTCTGTCTCTGCTACTTGCTGGAAAGGCAGTATAGCGCTGTCGCTACAGAAGAGCAGCAAAAGCCCCATAATAGCTACCGATGTGGCCCAGGCGGGTACTACCTCGAATAGCCACATCAATGTAGCGAAAGCAAAGATGGCTATGATACGTTGCTGCACCAGCGTGAGTCCGTCGATACCAAATATAGATGCGGGAGCATTCCACAGCCACAAGGTCACTAAGGCGATGATGGTCGAGAAGACGATTTTCTTGATCAGCTTGTTGGGGTGTTGGCGTTTTGCATGACGCTCTTTGTGGTAGGCATCCAGCAGATGGAAACCTGTGAAGATTTTGAACATATATTTATATTATGTAGGTTTCGGTGCGTTGCTTTTTTTCGGTTGGCAAAGTTACAGCAACTTGAAAGATAAATCGTAGATTAGAAGCCAAAAAACTTGTTTTGCTTTTCGCTCATGTGCTTTTTGCCAACTAAATAGCAGAAATGCTTGTCTCAGTGTCCCGCACGAGTAGATGCCGCACGCGCTATCGGCAGAGGTCTTCCACCATGCGAAGGGCAGCACTGGGGCTGTTTATGTGATTGATAGTCATTCTTCTCAGTCCGCGATGCTCATCGAGTTTGACGCGTTCGGGATGTTTCATGGCAAACGCTATGATGTGGTCAAACGCCTGCGAGCGATAGAAGATGCTCTCCTTGTTGCTCACAAAATAGACTATCATCCGCTCGCCTTTGAGTACGATGCGCTCAGCGCCTATCTCCCTGCCTTTGCGTCGCAATGTGGCACAGGCCATGAGGGCAGTTGCTTCGGCGGGGAGCGCACCGAAACGGTCGGTCAGTCGTGCTACATAACTCTCTTGCGCTTCATCGCTTTCGATGGCTGCCAATTCGCGATAGAGCAACATGCGTTCGCTGGCACCTGGCACATACGTTTCGGGGAAGAATGCTTGTGCGTCGCTCTCTACGCTCGTTTCGTCTACAAACAGCCCTGCACCACGATGGCTCTGCTCGCGCACTTCGGCAGCAAATGTTTCGGCAAATTCTTCGTTGCGCAGCTCGCTGACGGCTTGCGAGAGCACTTTCTGGTAGGTTTCGTAGCCCAGTTCAGCCATGAAACCACTCTGTTCCGCGCCCAACATATTGCCTGCTCCGCGAATTTCAAGGTCTTGCATCGCGATGCTTATCCCGCTGCCTAAGTCGCTAAATGTCTCTATGGCTTCGAGCCGGCGACGCGCGTCGTCGGGCAACAGGTGTAGGGGAGGCGCGAGCAGATAGCAGAATGCCTTACGATTGCTGCGTCCCACGCGGCCACGCATCTGATGCAGGTCGCTAAGCCCAAAGGTGTGGGCTGCATCGATGATGATGGTGTTGGCATTGGGAATGTCAATGCCATTCTCCACGATGGTGGTGGAGATAAGCACATCGTATTCGCCCTCGATGAAACCTACTACGATGCGTTCCAGCTCTTCGGGCTTCATACGTCCGTGGCCGATGGCCACACGTGCGCCCTTGACGTACTGTTCTACAAGTCGTTGCAGATTGGGTAGGCTACCGATGCGATTGGTAACCATAAAGGCTTGTCCCCCTCTGCTTAGCTCGAAACCAATAGCTTCTGCTATAACTTCGTGACCAAAGGTATGTACCTCGGTCTGTATCGGGCGGCGGTTGGGCGGTGGTGTTTGTAGCGTGGAGAAGTCGCGTGCGCCCATCAGAGAGAATTGTAGGGTGCGGGGTATGGGAGTGGCTGACATCGTGAGTGTGTCAATGTTCACCTTGAGTGTGCGCAACTTTTCCTTCACAGCCACGCCAAACTTCTGTTCTTCGTCAATGATTAAGAGTCCTAAGTCGTGGAATTTCACGCTCTTGCCTATGAGGCGGTGCGTACCAATAAGGATGTCTATCTTGCCCTCAGCGAGGTCTTGCAATAGCTCTCGCGTCTGCTTCGGTGTACGCGCCCGAGTGAGATAGTCTACACGCACTGGCATGTCGCTTAGGCGCGTACTAAATGTGCGATAGTGTTGCAACGCCAGTACCGTGGTGGGTACCAAGACTGCAGTCTGTTTGCCGTCGCAGGCGGCTTTGAACGCTGCACGAACGGCTATCTCGGTTTTGCCAAATCCTACGTCGCCACATACGAGCCGATCCATCGGTCGGGCGCTCTCCATGTCGTGCTTCACCTCCTGCGTGACACGAAGCTGGTCGGGAGTGTCCTCGTAGGTGAACGACGCTTCAAGGGCGTGCTGCAAATAGCTGTCGCCGCTGAAAGCGAAACCTTTGGCATCGCGCCGTTCGGAATACAAGCGTATGAGGTCGCGAGCAATATCTTTGAGTTTCTTCTTGGTCTTTTCCTTGAGCCGCTGCCATGCGCCCGTACCCAAATGGGACAGGGTGGGCGGTGTACCGTCTTGTCCGCGATATTTGCTCACCTTGTGGAGCGCATGGATAGAGACATAGACGGCATCGCCTCCGTAGAAAGTGATTTTTATAGCCTCATGCTGCGTGCCGTCATGGCTTGGCATGCGTACCAATCCGCCAAACTTGCCGATGCCATGGTCGATATGCACCACGTAGTCTCCCATGTTGAACGCCTTGAGTTCTTTGAGCGTCAGGGCCATCTTGCCTTGTCGCGCCACGTCGTTACGAAGTGTGAATTTGTGGTAGCGATCGAAGATTTGATGGTCGGTGAAAAGGCAGCAACGGGATTCGTCGTCGTAGAATCCCTCGTGGAGCGTGGGCGAGATGGCTTGGAAGTGTGGCTGCGTGCCTTGCGTTGCGCGCTTCGCGGTGTGGGCTGTGGAGACAGTGGATGCTTGATCTTCGCCTGCCGACTGCAGGATGTTGTTCAAACGCTCGTGCTGTTTGGCGCTGTCGGCTAAGAGATAGATGGTATAACCACCGAGCTGGAATTGTTCCAAACGCTCTCGGAGTAGCTCGAACTGCTTATGGAAAACGGGCTGTGGGCTGGTGCGAAACGTCACACTGGTGCTGCTCGATGATGCATCGGAGGTTTGGCGCGCGGAGTGGCTCACTTCGATGCGTGGCAGTTGGCGTAGTGCCTGCGTGATAGCGTCGGGTTTGCACAACCAACTATCGCGCTGCAGTGCGGGTTCGTCTTCGGTGGCTGCGATTTGCGCTTGGCGCGAAAAACCTTCGTCATAAACCGTGACGATGGTGTCCATGCAGCGTTCAAGGTGGCGTGTGATGAGCAGTGTGTCGGGCGGCAGCAGCTCGGTGAGGGCTACACCATTTTCTTTCTCGTTGGGCGCGGCCACCAAGGTGGCGGTGTCGCATCGCTCATGACTGAGCTGCGTGTCGATATGAAAGGTGCGAATGCTGTCTACCTCGTCACCAAAAAAATCGATACGCAGAGGCAATTCGTCGGCATACGAATAGACGTCGAGCAGCGATCCCCTTATAGCAAAGTCGCCTGGCTCATATACGTAGTCGCATCTTCTGAATCCGAGCTGCACGAGTTTGACGGCGAGGTCGCTGAGGTCGTACTCGTCGCCAGTACGTAGGGTAAGCGTGCTTTCGCTGAGCGCGTGCTGCGTGGGTACACGCTCTACTAAGGCAGCGGCGTGTGTGATGAGGAAAAAAGTGGTTCCCTCACGGTGCTTCGCGAGTTGCTCAAGCGTCTCTGTGCGTAGGATTTCAGCGGCGGTATCTCGCTGTCCGTATTTCGCTGCGCGCTTATAGACGGATGGCAGGATGCCGATGTGCGTCTCGTCCCCAAGTAGCACACGCATGTCCTGACTGAGGTAGCCCGCTTGTTCGTCGTCCTCGCAAAGTAGTAGGTACAGACGTGGTGGCAACTTACTGCTGACGTGGGCTGCTGCCAACTGGACTGCGAGCGATGAACCTACGAGTCCGTGGGCTTGGATATGGGACTTTCCCTGCCTGATGTACGTACATAGGCTGTCCAATGTGGCACTTGTGGCTATGTGGGTGAGCAGTGGGGTGTAGGACATAGGCTGACGCGCTGCTTACTGTGGTGTTTATTTTCTACTAAGTCCAATCTGGAATTTTCGTTCTCTGACTTGAAACTATCTTTTTCTGCACCAGAATTTTTCTTTCTCCAACCTGAAACTTTCGTTCTTTGACATGAGAGTTTCCCGCTTCGATGTCTGCTTTCCGCGCTCCTATACGAAGCCTGCTGTATCCCATGTCGCATTTTCGCTCTCCGATGCGTTCTTTTTCGGGACGAGAGGGAAGTTCAACGGGGTAGGCGGAATTTTATGCAACCTGCGATGAATTTTCTTCGTGTGGCTTTGCTTTTTATAAACTTAGTCTAAGTTTGTGAAAACTGTGCCTAAGTTTGTAAAAACTGAACCTTAATTCTTATAAACTAAGCCTAAATTTATAGAAAGTTTGGGAAGAGGAGGTAGAAAGGGTGGGGATGGGTGGAAAGTCCCTGCTTAGCTCGTAGGGTTTACAAAGGCACGTCCGCCAGCCGCAAGCGTGCGGTCGGCGGACGTGTAGTGGGGTTAGGTGGCAGACAAGTGCTTAGAACTTGTAGCGGTTGTCTACTACGTTGGCTTTTTCTTGGAGTGCGCTCAGCAACTGATGGCTGGTCTGTCCGGTGAAGGGGTTGGACATGATGATGGCTTGCATGTCTTGCTGTGCCAATTGCTGTAGCATCTGTGCTTCGTCGTACTGCTGTTCGCCCTTGCGCTTGTCGAGTACTTGTACGAAGTAGATGGCTCCTGCTCCTGCCACTGGACCGATGAATTGTCCCTTGGTGGCTTTGGCCAGTACGGCACTCAGTAGGAGTTCTTGTGTGCCTACGCCTTGCAACATCACGGGTTGGCCAAAGGCGTTGCCATTGATGCTGTCGGTCACAACGCCAGCCAGTGCGCTTGCAGCTTCAAAGCTCTTGACGTTCTTGTACTGAGCGAGGAGCTTCTCGGCTTTCTTCTGCTGGCGAACCACGTTGGTGAGGAATTCCTTCACGGCGGGGTTGGTGATGGGCATGTAGCCCTTCTTGTTGGTGGCTGTGAGTGCGCCTACGAGCAGATGGTCGTTTTGTGCGCCTGCTTCGTAGAGTTGTGATATTTGTCCAGCCTCAGCTTCGTCGAATGCCCATGTGACAAAGTCCTTGACTGTGCTACCACCTATACGCTGGCGCAGTGCGCTGAGTAGGTCTGAACCGCTGACGGCATTGATGGGGGTGAGTACGTAGCCGCTCTTACCTGCATTCTTCTCGATGCTGGCGATGGTTTGGTTTTCTGCCAAGAATTTGTTGAGCTTACCCAGTTCTGCGGAGTAGGTTGCTGGGCTGAAACGAATTTCTCGGCGTACGGCTGCTACTTGGTACTTGTCTACGAAGGCGCGCTTGTTGAGCACTTGGATGACGATGGAGGTTTCTCCAATCTTGATGACTTTGAGCTCACCTACGTTGGCTTCGTAGAGGTTCTGGTACATCTGTATGTCGTTGTCGGAGAGGCTGAAGCTCTCGAACTGCTCAGACCTGATCCATGTGCTGTCGCCAGGCTGTCCATACTTGGTGGCTAAGCTCTTGAAAATGCTGTCGTTGCCTGCACCTGCGGCCTGTATGGCGTTGAAGATGCTGTCGGCACGCTTAGCACTCTCGTCGGCACTGGCGGCTGGAGCTGCGATGAGTCGGAACTGTATGCTGTCGGGCAACTGCTGCTTGGCCACAAGACGGAAGGTGGTCATGGTGTTGCTCTGTGCATCGGTGTAGGGTGCGAGTGTAGCACCTACACCTACGCTGTCCAAACGGGTGGCGAGGTCGGCTGCTACTTGCTGATATACTTCGCGACGCAAGGGAAGGGCTACGTACTGCACGAGGCTCTTGTTATGGTTGACTACGTAGGCGGGGTCTGTGCCGTCTGAGAGGCCTTCGTAGGCGGTTTGCATATCTTTGGTGAGTGCTTGGCGGTCGGAAGCATTGGCGGTTACGGCTACGTCGATGAGCTGGATGTCGCGTGTGTCGTAGGGTACAAAGAAGCGTTCCTTGTAGGTTTCGTAGGCTTGTTGCAGGTCAGCATCGGTGACTTGCACATCTTTGTCAGCAATGGTGCTGAAGGGTATAGCGGCCACGAGAGCGTCGGTGAGGTTGACGTTGTTCTCGTATTCAAACTTGGCGAGCGTGGGGTTGCTGGCGAAGCTCAGGCCAATGAAGTTGTAGAACTTCTGTCCGAGGAGTTCTTTGCGAAGTTGCTTCTCGGTGTAGGTCCATACCTGCTCTATCTGTGTGATTTGCTCTATCTGTTCGCGCGAGCCGTTCTTGCTGGCGTTTTCAATGTATTTGTCTTTGTTCTTGAGGAAGTCCTGTAGGGCTTGCAAGCTGAAAGGAGCTTGTGGATTGCCTGTGAGGAACATGGCTATCATGCGCAGCGAGCCAGCATTGCCGTCGCGCAGGGCTTGCTGCACTTCTTCGTCGGAGACATAGAGGCCGAGCTTTTCGCTTTCGTGTGCGATGATGCTGTTCTGCAGGTGCTGCTGCCAGAGGTAGGAGCGCATCGACTCGCGGTCGGCTTCGGAGATGTTGTCGTCCTGACCAGAGAGGGCGCGCTGCACCTTTACGATGGATTCAAAGGTTTGTTCTTCTTCTTGGAAATCTTGGTAGGAGATGTTGTCGCCATAGATGGAGCCAACTTGCATGCGTTTCACGCCTTGCTGCTGCTCAAACCACTTGAAGAGGTCTCCTGCGACAAAGGCAAAGAGCGCGATACCTATAACGGCGATGAGCCATGGGCCGTAGCTCCTGATTTTTTGGATTGCTGCCATGTTGTGTTATGTATTTTTTAGTTTTATCGGGTGAGGCTTTTGCTGCGTGGCCTTCCACGCGCGTTTTTAGCGGGGCAAAGATAATGTAAAGATACAATTCTGCAAAAACTCTTCTTGCAAATCTTTTTGTTTTCTACATAAAAGGTTTATAGATGTCTCTTGTAAGCCGCATTCTGTAGGCAGCGACAACTGTGGTCTGCGCGGCTGTGGGGAGAACGGAAAAGAAGTCGCTTCGCCCCCTTGACGAGTGGGACGAAGCGACTTGCTGTGTGGCTTAGCAGTATGTAGTGCCTGCTACTTGACGATGACTTTCTGCGTACGGATGACACCTGCGGCCTGCATCTTGACGATGTACACGCCAGGTGTGTAGCCGCGTGTGCTGATGGCGGTGGGCTGGTGTGTGGCATACTTCACCAATCGGCCGTCTGCGGTGTAGACCCACGCTTGCTCCACGTTGGAGAGCTTGAGCGTTTGACCCTCAAGTACGGCTTGCGAAGCCAAACCGCCCTGCACGGTGCGAATGGCAGTCTCGGTCTCGAGACCCTCGGGGATGTCGGCTACGCCTTGGTCGCGTGTGGTGATAACTACGCGTTCGGGATTGTTGCCGCTAATCTCTATGCCGAGGTCGAGCGTGAAGCCCTTGGCTGTGAGGCCGATGGGGCCAGGGTGAGGCTGCCAAGCGTCGGTGAAGACGATGCGTATACGTCCCTTGCCGCATACAGCGTCTTCGGGTACTTTGAAGCTGAAGGGTACGAGCGGACTGCTGGTGTACCCGTTGGCGTGGAGTGCGCGGTCGCTCTTTTCGGGGGTGTTCAGGATGCTGTTGTTGGTGTTGGCAGTGCCTTGTTCTACGAGCAGTTCGTCTGTTCCGCCCTCAAAGTATCCGTTCAGGTTCCAGTCGGCATAGCTCTTCATGATGCACCATTGCAAACCGTCGTCGTGTGTGTTCATTTCGTAGTTGAACTGAATGACGTCGCCTTGTCTTACTTTGAGTACTGCCGTTTCGTGGGCATCGATGTAGTTGTCGTTGTCCTTTGGCTGTGGATTGTCGAGGTCGCGTGTGCCAACATAGTTGAGGTCTTGCACGCTGGCTCCTGTGGTTGTAACACTGGTGAGGTAGCGCGACTCTACTGCAGTCTGGAATCCATCAGCTGCCACGTTGATGACACTCTCGCCAGGATAGAGCAGGTCGCCCTCGGAAACGCCTGCGGGTACATTGGTGCTGCGGGGTACATGTCGCCATACGGGTTCGCTGTATGTCTTGAGGTCTTTGGATACGGCACGTACGCCAAACCATGGGTCTTCGTCTTCGGTGAGTGTCTTGTTGCCGACAAAGGCAGACCATCCCTGTACGTGGCTGACGAGGCTGATGCGTCCGTTCTCGCCATCCTTGTAGAGTACCTCAAAGTGGTCGATGTTGGCATCGTCGTTGTAGAGCAGTCCGCTGGCAGGCAGCGTAGCATCTACTTCCCAGTTGAGCTTGACGCTGAACATGGTGGTTGTCTCGCGCTTCACTTCTACGGTGAGGTTGTCCTTGATAGGTGCGGGCTGTAGAGTGGCTTCGTCGTTGATTTGCAGCTCACCGACTAAGAGTTTGTAGGCATTGCCGCTGCCCTTGACGCGCAGACCGATGAAGTCAATCTGATCCGTTGCACTCAGACCGCTCAGTGCGATGGTTTTTTCTTCCCATGTCGTACCCTCAACAGTACCTACGGGGTATTCCTTCCAGTTGCCTCCAACCTTGACGATGACGTAGAGGCCTGTTTCGTTCTGACCTTCCAAGCCCGTCTTCACAGCCACTTTGGCATAGGGCTGTCCGCTGTTTCCTGTGAGACGTGTGCGGAAGAGTACGATGTCAGTGCCGCTGCTGGTGGCAGTACCCTCGAGCTTGAGGCAAGAGCCGCCGTTCCATGCGTCTTCGATAGAGAATTCAGGCTGAATGTCCGTGCTGACGGTGGTGGTGCCAGCGTTGTACACGAGCCAACGGTAGGTAGGCACGATGTCCTGCGTAGAGAGGTTGTACCAGTTGCCGTGGGTCTGTTTGCCGTGATAGTTGTAGATGTCGCCCGTACCTATGTTGAAGTAAGTGTTGAAAGGCAGTGTACCCTGTATGGCTGTGCGTTCA
>JAFVCB010000072.1 GCA_017479555.1 Bacteroidaceae bacterium
CCACGTAGTCGCTTTCTTGCGATGTTTCGTCCACCATCTTGGTGTCGATGGCCTTGTAGGTGAAACCAAACCCACCGCGAGATATGGGCGCAACGATGCGGTATCGGCGTGCTAAATAGGTGCCGACGGGCAGAAAAGAATCGGGGCTTATAGACATGGGGCTATGATATACTGTCCTATCCTTAATAAAGATAGAGGTGTGGGAGCAAAAGAGGTGAGAGCAGTCCTAATCCATGGAATGCGGGAGAAACGCGGAGTGTCGAAGCACGTCCTTTTTCACCATCCTCATCCTTTCGGAAGGCAAAGTTGCGAAGAAAAAACAAGAACTAACCGCTTGTACTTCAAAAAGTGACGTTTTCTGCGTGAGCAATCCCATGCGTTCCACGCAATTGGGGGCTTTGCTTGTACAAAACGGTGCAGGATAAGGTGTGTGTAGCCATTCATTCTTCCCCTTTTTTCTGCAAAATATGGTGTTTAAGACGGCTTCTAATCGTAAAATGGGCGTAAAAGTAGGTGCTTGTTCCATTTTTATTTATTACTTTTGCCCCGCATAAAGGGCGTGAGTTGAACCCCGCGCCCCCAATCGCAACCCGTCAAGCGCCTGTGGCGAAATTGGTATACGCGCCAGACTTAGGATCTGGTGACGCAAGTCGTGCAGGTTCGAGTCCTGTCAGGCGCACCCGTTGACGAGGAGCGATTTTCTTTTTTTTATACTCCACGCAAGCCCCCATTCAGCCATGTATCGCCGAACCCTCCTATTCTTGCTTTTGAGCATGGTGTTGCAGGTAGGTATAGCCGCTATGCAGGTGGCCGATACTTTGCAGTTTTCTCGGTTGCTCCATCAGTTTGAACGCACACAGCGCGTGGAGGAGGCCAACCGTCTTTTTCAGTTTCTTGAAGCCGAGGACTTTCTGGACGAACCGATACGTTTCGATGCGCAAACGCCCTCCGACACGCTCTTCTACCAAGTGTGGTACTGGGCAGCAGAATACCTAAATGATAGGCAGCAATACGCCCGTGCGGTGGACTATGCGCTCAAGGCCTTGCCCTACTGTCAGCGCAGCAAGAACCCGTATATTGAGGGCGATTGTCTCTCGGTGTTGACGATAGCCTATATTCGTTTGGGCGATTTCAACCATGCCGCGCCGTGTGCTAAGCGTCTCTACACGCTCGATCTCAAGAGTGGTGACATGGAGCGTATATCGTCTTCGCTGAACACCTTGGCGGCTGTCTATCAAGGGGCGGGCTATGTGGAACAAGCCTATACCTATGTGACAGCGGGCATCGAGAAATGCATAGCGGTGGGCAATCAGGCTCGACTGGCCATACTCTATGGCAGTGCAGCAGAAATTTCGTTCAGCATGGGTGAATACGAACGCGCCATAGACTACGGTAAGCGCGCCCTGCAAATCGACGAGCGGGCTCAGCGTACAGGCAAAGTGGCTATTCGTTTGGCGCAAATCGCCCCTTCGTATATCGCGCTACACCGCTACGCTGAGGCCGAACAGGCTTTGCTGAAAGCCATCCCCGTTTTGTTGGAGAACGAAAATCAACACAGCTACGCCATCGCTTGCAACCAAATGGGCAAACTCTATTTGGAGCAGAAACGCTACGAGGAGGCTTTGAAGTATTACTATCAGGCCTTAGACGTTTTTGAGAAACAAGCAGATGCTTACAATGAAAGCCATACGCGTTTGGGGCTTTATCAAGTTCTCTCGCATATTCGTCCCGAAGAGGCCATCGTCCACAACGATCGCTACCGCGCGCTCCACGATTCGCTCTACGATAGTCGTACAGGATTGTTGATGGCAGAATATGCCGCACAGTATGGCAATTCAGCGTTGCAAGCAGAGAACCAAGAGATCATGCGCACGCATCGTGTGCATATCTTGCTCATACTGAGCGCCGTCTTGCTCCTTGCGCTCCTTACCTATTTCATTGGGGTGTATCGGCGCAAGCAAATCTATCAATCGTTGCCTGCCTCTGCCGACACTTCTACTCACCACAGTAGCGAAGCGGAACAACTTCAGTCAGCATCAGCAACCGACCATGCGCCACAACAGTTGCACACCACCGCCTCGTCCGACGCGGAGTTCTGCACGAGTGTGCGCCAAGTGGTGAAAGCCACCATCGAAGAGGGCAGTGTGGATGTGGAACGAATCGCATCGCGCCTTGGTCTGTCGTCTTCCACCCTGCGCCGCCGCATTATGGCGATGAGCGGAAAATCGACCAAGGCGTTCATCACTTCCTTGCAGATGGAGAAAGCCGCTGAGCTCCTAAGGGACAACCCCTCCCTGACGATGGAGGAGGTGGCTGCGGCATGTGCTTTCACGTCGGCCTCGAGCTTCACGCGCGCGTTTAAACAATACTATGGTATGCCGCCCACCGCGTATGCCAAGCAGTCTTCGTAGGCACGGCTTTTCCCGACTACTATCCCCCCCCACTTTTTTATTTCCGTTCTTTGTACTATTTTGCGCGTTTTCGGGTAGCGCGAAAGGCTCTTGTAATGAGCTGAATATCAACCTTGTAGATAGCACGTGCGACGTACGCGTTACTACATGCCTATGTAGAAATTTTTAGATAGGCATGTAGGAAATTCTACATAGGCATGTAGTAACGCCTATGTCCCGAGGTTTTTTTTTTTTGCGTAATATTCTACAAAGTTTCGTGTGCAGTTTATATAGGCAGACTTCAAGCGAAGTTGTTCTGCCGCCCTTTCAGCGCTTGCGCTCCGCGTTCGTGTGTAGACGAATCTTCGTTCAATATTTTGGAGAATTGCGGCGCGATGCGCACCCCTAAAACCTATTATGCGGCTGAACGCATTGGCACTTTGCTAACAGAGGGTGTGAGCACGAGGAGGAAAAAGGTGATGCACGCTATCTGTCTGTGGCATAAAAAACGCAATCGGTGCAGCGTGGCACGATGAGCCATACTGCACCGATTGGGATAGTGGAATGTCGCTGTATGTAGCGGGGTAGAGGAGGGGTTGAACCTACTTAGACAGAAGACCTATTGAGGGTTAGAGGAACTTAGCCACAGCGCGCACCACGGGTGTGGCATCTGCGCGCGTGAGCAATACGTGGTAGTCGTGCGCCGATACGGCTTCGGTGAAGACCGAGAGTTTGTCGCCGTAGAACGTTTCAGCCGCGTAGGTCATCTCTACGCGCGTGGGGATGTTGGTGCGTGGAGAGAGTGCATCGCCGTATGCGAGGTACAGGCTGTCGATGGCCATCTGCATATAGCGTATAGAGTTGACGTGTCCGTTGATGTCCAAGTCGCTCTGCACGACCTCAATCTCGCGTTGTGGCGAGCCTTGCGGACGAAGTTTGTTACGACTAAATCCATCGATGGGTATCGTACCCGTATCCATCGCTGCATGAAACCCAGGGTTGTCTATCTCCTCAAGGTTGATGGGTAGGCGCGTGTCCAAATTGATGAGCGCCCATACGCTGTGGGCATGTCCCAAGGTGTTTCCCTGCGCATCGGATATGCGATAGAGACGGTCGGTGAACTGCCTATAGATGCGCGACACCCATGTGTCTACCTGGAAGGCTTCCCCGCTCTGTGGCATACGCTCCATCTCAATCAGCAAGCGCGAGAGTACCCACGCCGCATTCTGTTCGTGAACGGTGCTGAAGCCAAAGCCATGGCGTATGGCCGCTTTTTCGGCTACGCGCAGCAGGGTGTTGCCCATGACACCCCAAGAGAGTCGTCCAGTGAGGTCTTCACTGAACGGCTCAACGTGGAATGAAAAACTGTCCATAGAGGAGCGTTTAGTTGTTCTCGGGACGCAACTTGCGAACGGTCTCACCCGTACGCCACATCTCGCTCTCGCGAAGTTGACGAAGCTCTTCCTCGAGTTTCTCGCGATAGTCGGGCTGTGAATTGCTGTCGATAGAGATTTGAGCCTCATTGCCCGAGGCTACGCTCTCGTAGAGGCGTTGCATGACAGGCTTGATGGCATCGTGGAAAGGCCCCATCCAGTCGAGCGCGCCGCGCTGCGCGGTGGTGGAACAGTTGGCATACATCCAGTCCATACCATTCTTGCCCACCATAGGCAGGAGCGACTGCGTGAATTCTTCGACCGTTTCGTTGAAGGCCTCGGAGGGCGTGTGTCCGTGTTCACGGAGCGTCTCGTATTGTGCCAAGAAGAGACCCTGTACAGCACCCATGAGTGCGCCACGCTCGCCCGTGAGGTCGCTGAATACTTCGCGCTTGAAGTCCGTCTTGAAGAGATAGCCACTGCCTACGCCGATGCCTAATGCCAAGGTGCGCTCTTCGGCGCGTCCCGTAGCGTCTTGGAATACAGCGTAGCTGCTGTTCAGTCCGCGACCCTCGAGGAAGAGCGTGCGCAGCGAAGTGCCGCTACCCTTGGGAGCTACCATGATGACGTCGATGTCGGCAGGAGGAATGATGCCCGTACGCTCCTTGTAGGTGATAGCAAAACCATGGCTGAAGTAGAGTGCTTTGCCAGCAGTGAGGTGCTTCTTCACGTTGGGCCACTGAGCGATTTGTGCTGCGTCGCTGAGCAGCATACAGATGATGGTGGCACGCTCGCAAGCCTCTTCGATGCCGAAGAGCGTTTCGCCAGGTACCCATCCGTCGGCCACTGCTTTCTCATAGGTCTTGCCTTGACGCTGACCCACGATGACGCGGAAACCATTGTCGCGCAGGTTGCATGCCTGACCAGGGCCTTGTATGCCGTAGCCGATGACTGCGATAGTCTCATCGGCCAATACTTCGCGTGCTTTCTCTAAGGGGAATTCTTCGCGTGTAGCCACTTCTTCGATGACTCCACCAAAATTGATCTTTGCCATTTTTGTGTATGGTTTGTTATTTAGGATTTAGGTGGGTGCTTTGCCAGCCCACCGTATTTTATTAGGTTAAGGATTGTTGGCTTTCAGCTCGTCCACCTTGCGACGCTCCAAGAGTTCGCTAAGCTCCTCGTGCGCCGAACGTGTGACGGCTACGATGCCGCTGCTGACAAACTGGAGCATACCACCAGCCTCGCGCAGCTTGTTGCGCAGCGCCACGATGTCGTTGGGCAAGCCCTCGATGCTTACGATGCTGAAGGTGCTGTTCACCTCTACTATCTTGGCATCGTGCGAACGAATGGCTTTGCTAATCTCGTGGTTCTCCACCAGTCGAGCCGTCGAAATCTTGTAGAGCGCCTGCTCCATCACGTAGATTTCGTCCTCGGTGTAGAAGCGCGCCAATACCACATCGATTTTCTTTTCAATCTGTTTGACTATCTTTTTCATCTCGACTTCGTCGCTCCGACAAGTGACGGTGTAGCGGTGCAGTCCCGCGAAACCCGAAGGCGACACGTTTAGGCTCTCGATGTTGAGCTGGCGGCGCGTGAATACGTTGGTAATCTGATTGAGTACACCAGCTAAGTTCTCGCTGACGATAATCAGCGTGTACCACATCTTGTCGTCATCGATGATGGGGAACTTGGATAGGGTGGGGTGCAAGGCATTTTCGGCCGTTGCTATTTCAGAGGCAAATGGATTGCTATTCATGGCGAAACATTTTGGGAGGGGTGGGGGAGGTGCGTGGTTTGTCGAAAGACAGCCTTTGTCGTAGGCTTGCACTTGTGCTGTGGGGGGTAGTGAGGGTTCTTACACCGAGAGGATCATGTCGTCCACATCGTGCCCAGGAGGACACATCGGCATCACATTGTCTTCTTCCATCACGGCGCATTGCAGTAGGAAAGCACCTTTCTCGTGCATCATCTCAGCGATAGCGTCGTCGAGTTCTGCACGTTCCACTACGGTGCGATGGGCTATGCCGTAGGCTTGTGCGATTTGCTCATAGTCGGGGTTGAGCATAGGGGTGAAGGAGTATCGGCGTTGGAAGAAGAGCTGCTGCCACTGGCGCACATTGCCCAAGTAATTGTTGTTGAGCAGAATGATTTTCACTGGTGAGCCTTGCTCCATAATCGTTCCGAGTTCCTGTATGGTCATCTGCAGTCCGCCGTCGCCTATAAACAGGCAGACATCGCGTTCAGGAGCGCCAAAAGTAGCTCCGATGGCAGCAGGCAGTCCGTAGCCCATCGTACCCATACCGCCCGAGGTCACTACGCTGCGTGGCTCGCTGAAACGAAAGTAGCGTGCGGCCATCATTTGGTTTTGTCCTACGTCGGTGACCATGATGGCGCGGTCGTGTGTGAGTTCGCTCACGCGACGTATCACCTCGCCCATACGCAGTGCACCGTCCGAGGGATGGATTTGTGGTTCTATCACGACGCGGTTTTCCTCGTCGGCAAAGGGCTTGAAAGCATCAATCCAGTCCGTGTGACTGAGCTGAGGGATGAGGGCAGTGACAGCGGCAAGCGTCTCTTTGCAGTCGCCCAAGACGGCTACGTCTACCTCCACGTTCTTGTTAATCTCAGAGGGATCGATGTCGAAGTGTATCTTTTTGGCTTGGCGCGCATAGGTGTCGAGCTTACCCGTGATGCGGTCGTCGAAGCGCATGCCTACGGCGATGAGAAGGTCGCACTGCTGCGTCATCTTGTTGTTGGCCAACGAGCCATGCATACCGAGCATGCCCATATTCAGACGATGGGCTGTGGGCAGGGCAGATAGGCCTAAGAGCGTGCAACCAGCGGGAGCGTCCATCTTCTCGATGAATTGCTGCAACTCGGGCTGCGCATCGGCCAATTCCACACCTTGTCCTACCAACACCAAGGGGCGCTGCGCCTTTGCAATGAGTGCGGCAGCATCCGTGATGCTCTCAGGCGCGGTAGGAGGAATGGGTTGGTAGCTACGAATGAAGCGCACACGCTCAGGCTCATAGTCAGTCTGTTCGATTTGAGCATTGCGCGTGAAGTCGAGCACCACAGGCCCAGGCCTACCGCTCGAAGCGATATAGAAAGCGCGGCTCACCGCCCAAGCCACGTCCTCGGCGCGACGTATTTGGTACGCCCATTTGCAGACCGGTTGCATCATGTCCACCACGTCCACCTCTTGGAAGGCATCCGTGCCGAGCATCTGTGCGCCCACCTGTCCAGCTATCACTACGATAGGCGTGCTGTCGATGAGGGCATCGGCTACGCCCGTCACCGTGTTGGTCACACCAGGGCCGCTCGTGACGATACAAACACCAGTGCGACCACTCACGCGGGCATAGCCCTCGGCAGCGTGAGCAGCACCTTGCTCGTGCCTGACCAGAATATGATTTAAGCGGTCGCGATAGTCGTATAGTGAGTCGTAGGTAGGCATAATGGCACCTCCGGGATAGCCAAATATGGTGTCAACACCCTCGGCTAAGAGCGATTCCATGAGAATCTGTCCACCACTGAGTCTTTGCTTCATTTCGATGAGTCTGTAATATGTATAATAGAAAAGGGGAGGGAAGTCGGTGCGTGCGATAATGGCATGAGCTTTAACGCAAATAAGCCATTAAGCCTTATATGATTTGTTAGAAAAGATAATCATAAAAACTTCCTTTTGGCCTAAAGAATGCTTGGGCTTAAATCTCTCGCACACCGCCTTTATCAGCACTGGTCACCATGGAGGCATAAGCGCGGAGCGCCTTGCTCACAGTTCGCTGGCGTTGCAGAGGACGCATGGGGCGAGCCGCAAGTTCTTCGGCAGATAGTCGCACATTGATGGAGCGCGAGGGAATGTCAATGTTGATGATGTCGCCATCCACTATTTTACCTATAGCACCGCCATTAGCCGCCTCGGGTGATATATGTCCGATGCTCAGTCCCGAAGTGCCTCCGCTGAAACGTCCGTCGGTAATCAAGGCGCATGCCTTACCGAGGTGACGACTCTTGAGGTAGCTGGTGGGGTAGAGCATCTCCTGCATGCCAGGCCCACCCTTAGGCCCCTCGTGGGTGATGACGACAACATCGCCCGCCTGTACCGCACCCTCGAGAATGCCTTGGCAAGCATCTTCTTGGCTGTCGAAGACCTTGGCTGTGCCACTGAATGTCCAGCAACTCTCGTCAACACCCGCAGTCTTGACGACGCAGCCGTCAGTAGCAATGTTGCCAAAGAGCACAGCTAAACCACCATCCTTGGTGTAGGCATGTGCCATGTCGCGTATGCAACCAGCCGTGCGGTCGGTGTCTAAAGAGGGGTAGCGCGTGTCTTGGCTTCCCATTTGTGTAGAGAAAGTGCCAGCAGGGGCAGCCGAATATGTATTGTCAGCCAACTTGCTCACCGTCTCGCCCATGATGTCGTAGAGAGCGATGTCCTCGCGCAGCGTTTTTCCTGTGACGCGCAGGGCAGACGTGTCGAGCAAGCCACCTTTGGCCAACTCGCCCATGATGCCCAATATGCCACCCGCACGATTGCAGTCCTGCACCGCGTAGCGCATCGTGTTGGGCGAGAGCTTGCAGAGACAAGGCACGCGTCGGCTCAAGGCATCGATGTCGGCCATCGAGAACTGTACACCAGCCTCATTGGCCACGGCCAAGAGGTGAAGCACCGTGTTGGTGGAGCCGCCCATGGCAATGTCGAGCGTCATGGCATTGAGGATAGACGAACGCGTGACGATGGAGCGTGGCAAGACACGCTCATCGCCTTCTTGGTAGTAGCGCAACGCATTGTCCACGATGAGTTTAGCAGCAATCTTAAAAAGTTCGGTGCGCTCCACGTGGGTCGCTACAATAGTGCCATTGCCAGGGAGCGAAAGTCCGAGAGCCTCGGTGAGGCTATTCATAGAGTTGGCCGTGAACATGCCTGAACAAGAACCACAGCCAGGGCAAGCCCTGCGTTCAATCTCGGCTAAGTCTTCGTCGCTCACCGTTTGGTCAGCTCCTTTGACCATAGCTGTGACAAGGTCAATGTTCTCACCGCGCCACTGGCCAGCCTCCATAGGTCCTCCGCTCACAAAGACGGTGGGGATATTCAGACGCATCGCCGCCATGAGCATGCCAGGAGTGACTTTGTCGCAGTTGCTGATACATACCAACGCATCGGCCTTGTGCGCCTGACACATATATTCCACGCTGTCGGCAATGATGTCGCGCGAGGGTAGGGAGTAGAGCATCCCGTTGTGTCCCATGGCTATGCCATCATCGACGGCAATCGTGTTAAACTCGGCGGCATAACAGCCTAAGCGTTCTATCTCTTGTTTGACGAGCTGGCCTATTTGCCCAAGGTGGGTGTGACCAGGTACGAATTGGGTAAACGAGTTGGCGATGGCGATGATAGGCTTACCAAATTGTTCGCGCTTCATGCCTGCTGCCATCCACAGGGCACGCGCACCAGCCATTCGGCGACCTTCAGTGCTCTGGCTACTGCGAAGAGGAATCTTGTAAGGAGAACAACCCATGTTTTTGACTTACGATTTGAAAAGAATTTGTGACAGAAAAACATCACCTTTGCGGCAAATGTACTTTAATTCTGTAACTTACGAAAGTCTGACGTGCCTTTTCCTGTCTTTTGGTGGGATAGCCAAGAAGAAGAGCAAAGAAAAGTAACACGCGCTTAGCAAAAATTATTCTATAATTATTATTGTCAATTCTTGTGAATACATTACTTTTGCTTCGCAATGATTGTGATGGGGCGCTTTTGTTGTTTTGGCTTGAAAAGTAGGAATCCTAAAAGCGCGAACTCATCATTTGTTACGCTCACTGATTACAACAGACCCTTATTCTTTATGTTCAGAAAAGTATTTCTCTCCCTGCTGCTTTGTGCTTTTATTTCTAACGTTGTAGCGCAAGGTCAGTTGGATCTCAACGAGGTTGTCAACTATCAGTACTATCCAGACTATATATATGGAGTAGCGCCTATGCAAGATGGCGAGAGCTACACGCAGCTTTCCGAATCGAGCCGGCAGATTATTCGTCGCTCATTTCGCACAGGTGAGACGCTCGAGGTGTTGTTCGACTGCGACAAACAGGGACAGCAGGGACTGAGGTCTATCAGTGGATATGTGCTCTCGCCCGACGAGCGAACCATCTTGCTCGAGACGCAGCGCAAAGGGATTTATCGTCACTCCTATACGGCCGAGTTCTACGTGTACAACCGCCAAAACGGACGTGTTCAACGTCTCTCAACAGGCGGTCCACAGCAGCAACCCCTCTTCTCGCCCGACGGCACAATGGTGGCTTTCGTACGCGATGGCAACCTCTTCATCTCCAAACTCCTGTTCGACGGAGCTGAAATCCAAGTGACAGACGACGGGCGTTTCAATGAAATCATCAATGGTCTGCCCGATTGGGTGAACGAGGAGGAGTTTACCACCTCGCGCAGTTTCGATTTTAGCGCCGACTCGAAGATGCTCGCCTGGGTGCGCTACGACGAAAGTCGTGTGCCTATCTATCACATGCAGATGTATCGCGGCTTAGCACCCCGCCACGACGAGAACGACGAATACCCTGGTAGCTACGACTACAAATATCCGGTGGCAGGGCAAGAGAATAGCCGTGTCACTGTGAAGACCTTCGACATCGCCTCACACGCCCTACGGCAGATGGATGTCCCTATGGATAGCGACACGTACATTCCGCGCATCAAGTTTACCAGCGATCCTAACCGTTTGGCCGTCGTAACGCTCAATCGTTTGCAAAACCAGATGGATATCTATATGGTGAATCCACGTAGTACGGTGGCTACCTTGGTGGTGCGCGAGACCAGCGACAAGTATGTCAAGGAGACTGCCTACGAGAGCCTACAATTCTTTGGCGATCGATTTGCTTTCCTCTCAACCCGCAGCGGCTTCAGCCACATCTATCTCTATACGCTCACGGGCGAACTCGTGCGCCAAGCCACGCAGGGCGATTTTGATGTAACTACTCTCTATGGCTACGATGCCAAGGCCGACAAATTCTACTATGCAGCCCACGCGCAGAGTCCGTTGCGCCAAGAGGTTTATAGTGTGGACAAGAAAGGAAAGGTGGTGCGCCTCACACCACAGGACGGCTACAACGAGGCTATCTTCAGCCACGATTTCCGCTATTTCCTCAATACGTATAGCAATGCTACTCAGCCGCCCGTCTTCACCCTCGCC
>JAFVCB010000073.1 GCA_017479555.1 Bacteroidaceae bacterium
TACCGCTATTCCACAGGTTGGGCAAAACAACAAAAGATTTACTTTGCCCTGCAACTCAGCAAGGCCTTCACGTCCTACGAACAGGCTTCTGAAAACTACTTGCGCCTAAACTTCTCCACCCAAGAGGCCGAGGCCGTCTATGCCATCGTGAGCCTGTCGCCCGTTTCTATGCACGACGCGCTACGCGCCATCCACCTCGAAGCCATGCGCGCCCCATCTACCACCTTCGACAACTATGCCACACAAGCCCAGCAACGTTGGCAAGCAGAACTTTCTCGCATACAAATAGAAACCGACGACGAGAGTGTGAAGCGCATCTTCTACACCGCGCTGTACCACACCATGATAGCACCCGTAGACTTCAGTAACCAGCGAGGCGAATATCGCGGCACGGACGGACGCCTGCACCAATCTGCGACAGGCAACTATACCATCCTCTCGCTCTGGGATACCTATCGCGCCGCTCATCCCTTGATGACCTTGATACAGGACAAACGCTACACAGGCATCATCAACAGCATGCTCAATATCTATAGTCAGCAGGGAAAATTGCCCGTGTGGCACTTGATGAACAACGAGACGGACTGTATGGTGGGCAACCCTGGTGTGTGCGTCGTAGGAGATGCCGTACTCAAGAATATTCCAGGCGTAGATGCCGAAGCGGCCTACGAAGCCATGCGAGGCAGCGTAATGCTCGACGAACGCGGACTTCGAGAGTACCGCGAGCGCGGATACATATCTATCGAAGGCGGCAACGAGAATGTATCGCGTACGCTCGAATACGCATTGGCTGACTGGGCAGTCGCTCAAGTGGCCAAGCGACTGGGTAAGACCGACGACTACAACTATTTCATCCAACGCAGTCGTAATTATCGCAACGTCTTTGACCCGCAAACGCACTTCGCACGCGGACGCCACCAAGATGGCACTTGGCGCACGCCGTTCGACCCCTTCTACTCCGCCCACGAACAGGACGACAACACCGAGGGAAACGCTTGGCAATACACTTGGCTTGTACCCCATGACATCAACGGTCTGGTTGAACTCTTTGGGAGTCGTCAAGCCTTGCTCGCTAAGTTGGACAGTTTCTTTGTGATTGAAGGCAACCTCGGCGCAGACGCATCGCCCGACATCAGTGGTATGATAGGCCAATACGCACATGGCAACGAGCCCAGCCATCATATCATCTACTTCTACACCATGCTCGGACAGCCCTGGAAGACAGCCGATCTCGTACATCGTGTGCTCAAAGAACTATATACCACCTCGCCCGATGGCCTGTGTGGCAACGAAGACGTAGGCCAGATGTCGGCCTGGTACGTACTGAGTACGCTCGGCCTGTATCAAGTTGAGCCAGCTGGAGGACGCTACGTCATCGGCGTACCCAACGTAGACAAAGCCACACTAAAGGTAGCAGGCGGCACTTTCACCATCGAAGCCCGCAACCGTTCAGACAAGAATCGCTACGTACAGCAAGTTTGGCTCAATGGTAAGCCCCTCAAACAATACTGGGTGGACTACGCCGACATCGTGCGCGGAGGTACGCTCACCTTTGAAATGGGAAGCAAACAGAAGAAATGGTACTAAGAGTATCCCATTTTCACAGCAAAATAGCGCAAAGCCACACCAAACAGTTTCACATCCAACAATCGCAGCAAAACACGCGTAAATGCCACATTTACTAAGGCTTTAGCCCATCTGAGAAGCCCTCGCGTGCCGCTTTTTCACATTTTTTTACTTTACGGTTTGGCTATAAGATAGAATTACAATACTTTTGCGCGTCAAAACAACGGGAAGAGCATCACTCCATAAACATGCACGCCCGCTTGACACCCAAAACAGAGAAAACAACAATCATTATTCATTAACACTTTAACAACTATGGCAAACATGGATGTTGCAGCAAAAGTAAAAGAAATCATCAAAGACAAGCTCAGCGTTGACGAGGCTGAAATCAAGGACGAGGCCAGCTTCGCAAATGACCTTGGCGCAGACTCTCTCGACACAGTAGAACTCATCATGGAGTTCGAGAAGGAATTCAACATCGCTATTCCCGACGACCAAGCCGAGAAGATTAGCACCGTGGGTGAAGCCATCGCTTACATTGAGCAGAACGTTAAGTAATAGTTCCCACACCACACAAACCAAAGCTTAATCACACAAAAAGCTTTTCTAAGGCTATTCTCTCAGGGAATTAAGGAGTTCTGAGCAATTACAGGAGTTATACCAGCCACGATATGGCACAGCCAAGGCGCTAACTCCTATAATTCCCCACACGAGCTACCTTATCCCTGGCAGAATAGCTTTTTTGTCAATCATAAAAGCAAGTACAATAATGGAGCTTAAAAGAGTTGTCGTCACCGGAATCGGTGCACTGACACCTGTGGGCAACAACGTGCCCGAAATGTGGGAAAACATAAAGAACGGCGTGAGCGGCGCAGCCCCTATCACCAAGTTTGATGCCTCTGCGTTCAAGACTACATTTGCCTGCGAGGTGAAGAACTTCGACCCTCTCACCGTGATGGATCGCAAAGAGGCTCGCAAGGTAGACCCATACGTGCAATACTCTCTCGCAGTAGTCAAGGAAGCCCTGACCGACAGCGGCATGAACCTCGACGATGAGGACAAGAATCGCATCGGTGTCATCACGGGTGTGGGCATTGGCGGTATTCACACTTTCGAAGGGGAAGTAGGCTATCGTGCCCGCAATCCCGAAGGTGCGCCCCGCTACAATCCTTTCTTCATCCCTAAGATGATTAGCGATATCGCAGCAGGACAAATCTCAATAGCCTATGGTTTTCATGGGCCAAACTACAACACCACATCGGCTTGCGCCAGTTCTACGAACGCGATTGTTGATGCCTTCAACCTGTTGCGCTTAGGTAAGGCCAACATCATACTGGCCGTAGGTGCAGAAGCCGCTATCTGCGATGCAGGTGTGGGAGGTTTCAACTCCATGCATGCCCTTTCTACTCGCAACGACGACCCCGCACGCGCCAGCCGCCCCTTCAGTGCCAGCCGCGACGGATTCGTGATGGCAGAGGGCGCAGGATGCCTCATCCTCGAAGAACTTGAACACGCTAAGGCACGTGGTGCTAAGATCTACTGCGAGGTAGCTGGCGGCGGTCTCAGTGCTGATGCCCACCACCTCACTGCTTCGCACCCCGAAGGACTTGGCGCACGCCTTGTGATGCAAAACGCACTCGAGGATGCCGAGCTGAAACCCGAAGACATTGACTACATCAACGTACACGGCACTTCTACTCCCGTAGGAGACATCAGTGAGGTGAAAGCCATTCAACAGGTGTTTGGCGAACACGCCTACAAGCTGAACATCAGTAGCACGAAATCGATGACGGGTCACCTGCTCGGCGCAGCGGGAGCCGTAGAAGCCATCATCAGTGTGCTGAGCGTGTACAACGACATTGTGCCTCCCACCATCAACCACGAAGAAGGTGACGAAGACGAGCAAATCGACTATCGCCTCAACTTCACATTCAACAAGGCGCAACAGCGCACCGTGCGTGCCGCATTGAGCAATACATTCGGCTTCGGCGGTCACAACGCTTGTTGCATTGTGAAAAAGTATGTCTAATAGTTGATGACGCACGAGAACCACAAAGTTTCTCCACCCATCATACGTTCCCTGGGCTGAATCTCCTCTGACTGCGTCAACACAAGACGGACTCTTGTCGCACCACAATATGTGCCGCGCGCACGCAAGACACACATTTGTCCGCAGACAAAGAACCGTACGTTCATCGATGAACCGCCTTCGTCAGGCGAAGCCCACAAACGATTATCAGAGCAAAGACCTTACATGTTGAACCTACGCCGTAAAAGGTTGTAGGTTCAACAGCAGGGTTTATATATGTCTCTATCTGCCAACGTAGCATAGAGAAACGACAGTTGGTCTTTGGCGTTCATCAACACTTAATGCCACACATATCATAATGTTAGACTTATATGCCCGCGTGAGACTCCTCTTTGCTAAAGACAAAGACTTTCGCGCTGAGCTGGCTGGCATTTTAGGTTTTCTGCCTATTCATATTGAATACTACAAGATAGCATTCAGTCACAGCAGCAACCAATATCGCAGTCCCAAGGGCGGTCGCAAGCTGAACAACGAGCGACTGGAATTTCTTGGCGATGCCATATTGGAGGCTGTAGTGAGCGACTTGGTATTTCATCATTTTGAGAATAAACGCGAAGGCTTCTTGACCAATACGCGTAGCAAGATAGTGCAACGCAGTATGCTCAACGAGCTTGCCACAGAAATGGGTGTGGACAGACTCATACGCACCTCTATGCGTGAGCAAGCACACAACAGCAACATCGGAGGTAATGCCTTCGAGGCACTCATTGGCGCAATCTATTTAGACAGAGGTTATGCTGCGTGCAAGAAGTTCGTAAAGAAGCAAATCTTGCGTAAGTTTGTCAACATCGACGACGTGGCAAACAAGGAGGTCAACTTCAAGAGCAAGGTTCTCGAGTACTGTCAGAAGAATCGCATCACTCCAGAGTTCAAACTCAAGAATAAGGACACGCACGACCCCAACAGCCCCACGTTCCGTTCTATCTTAGACATAGAAGGCATCATGGTTGGCGAGGGAAAAGGTTATTCCAAGAAAGAGAGTGAGCAAAATGCGTGTCGCGATGCCCTGTTGCGCCTGCGTCGCTCACAAGCCTTGGTCAATCAGGTTTTCGAGGCCAAAGAGAAACGCACCAGCACCGAAGCCCCCATCTTTGTGGCTGTTCCCAAAATCGACGAGATAGAGGAAGAAATAGCCAAGATGAGCGATGCGAAGAGCGAGCGCCGTCGTCAGCAGCGCACACGGCAAAAGGAACGTCGCGAAGCTGCATCTGCCGTTTCCACCAACGAAGCACCAAAAGCTGAGTCCAAAGAACAGAAAAGCCCAGCTAAGCCAGCAAAGAAACAAGACGTTGTCGCAGAAAAGTCTCCTGCCAGCGCAAAGGACAAAGAAAAGAAAACGCGTGAAGGCCAGACCGAGAAGCGCAACGAGCCCTCTTTGAAAGCAGTCAAAGAAACTGCGGAAGATTCACCTACAAAGTCGAAAAACGCGCGAAACGCGCGCCGCCGCAAGAACACCAACAAGGAAACTCCAGTTGCTAATCAACAACCTGCTGAAACACAGCCCGAAGCAACCAAGGACACTCCTGCCGAAGAACCAAAGCAGCAACCTGCTCCTCTATTCTTGTTGCGCGACCTACCTACGCAAGCAGAAAACAGTCAGCCCAGCGACGTACCATCGGAAAAGCCCGTACCTCAGCCGTCTCGCTCCACAAAAAGTCAACAGCGAAAGCCAAAGGCAGAGCCAGACGCACAGGTTGAGCAGGACGTGGAGCAAAAAGAGGAAGTCCGAAGCGCAGAACAAACCCCTGAAAGCGTAGAAGAGAAATCTCCACGCAAAGCATCTGACGACGCTCCCGCTGAAAACAGCGAGAAGAAGCCTCGACGCAACTCACGTCGCCGCAGGAGTACACCCAAGAAAGGAAAGGAAGCCGCAGAAGAGACTCCTACCACTTCTGAGAGCGCTCCACCGCCCATTCCGACAGTCAACGATGTGCCTACATTGCCTTTTGCACCCCAAGAATAGTGGGCAAAAGACGCTAATGAGGCTAACGAAGATTAGTCAATCAAACCACAACATCAATAAATCCACTATTTACATCCTACTACAATGAACCTCACACTGCTCATTGTCATTGTCTTTATCATCGGCTATGCGTCTATA
>JAFVCB010000074.1 GCA_017479555.1 Bacteroidaceae bacterium
AAGACCAACACGAGTGGTGGCGCGAGCTTTTCCCCACCGACGACTTCGGCGTTGGCATCACCGACTAAGCACAACAAAAAGAAACGTGTCCGCATGACGATGGGACACGTTTCTTATTTATGGACGGCTTGCAACCGCTTCGTGACTTTGAGGATGGATTAAGCCTCGTTGAGGATGGATTAAGTCGCTTTGAGAACAGATTAAGTCATCTTGCAAGCAGATAAAGTCGCTTTGAGAATTTATTAAGCGGCTTTGAGAATGGATTAAGTCTCTTTGAGGATTGATAAAGTCTCTTTGAGGATTGATAAAGTCTCTTTGAGGATTGATAAAGTCTTTTTGAGAATTGATGAAGTCTCTTTGAAAATTTATAAAAAATCGCACACGGCGGACATCGTACGGGTGACGACGTAGGTGTGCGGACACCGCTTATATATTGGCCACGCGCATGATGTCGGCAAAGACACCTGCAGCAGTGACAGCAGCACCTGCACCGTAGCCCTGAATGAGCATGGGGTACTCACGATAGCGTGCCGTGGTGAGCATCACGATGTTGTTAGAACCCTCGATGTTGTAGAATGGGTGCGAAGCATCAATCTCGCGCAGTCCCACACTGCCTTTTCCCTCGCTCCACGTGGCGACAAAGCGCCAGTGTTTTCCCTCGCGTTGCAAGCGTTGGCGCTCGGCCTCGAACTGGGCATCGAGTTGGGGCAAGGCCTGCCAGAACTCGTCGAGCGTTCCCTCGAAGAACGATGCAGGCAGGAAAGGCTTACTCTCTATGTCGCTGCTCTCTACACGGTAGCCGCTCTCGCGTGCCAATATGGTAATCTTGCGAATCACATCTTTGCCGCACAGGTCGATGCGCGGGTCGGGCTCGCTGTATCCCTGCTCCTTGGCTTGCTTTACAGCCTGCGATAGCGGCACGTCCTGACTCAGCGCGTTGAACACGAAGTTCAGCGTACCGCTCAGCACGGCTTCGATACGTAGGATCTTGTCGCCCGAAGCAGTGAGGTCGCCTATCGTGTTGATGACAGGGAGACCCGCACCAACGTTGGTCTCGAAGAGAAATTTCACACCACGCTCCAAGGCCGTGTGCTTCAGCCGCTGGTAGATGGCGTAGTCCGACGAAGCCGCTACCTTGTTGGCCGTGACGATATGCACATTGTGCTCGAGCAAGTCCTGGTAGCATTTGGCTACCTCCTCGCTGGCTGTGCAGTCAACAAACACGCTGTTGTAGAGGTTGAGCTGCTTGATTTGTCGCACCATGCCGTGTATGCCCTTGTCGGGATGCGTGCTGTCGAGCGTCACGTCTTGTGGCAGTCCGTCGGCATCGTAGGCTGCGCCGCGTGTGCTGGTGATGCCCACGATGTTGATACGCAGCGCGCGTTCGTGCAGTAGGCTTTCGCGCTGTGCCTCTATCTGATGGAGCAGGTTGCTACCCACGGTGCCGATGCCACATACAAAGACGTTGAGGTCTTGGTGGCGGCTGAGGAAGAAGCTGTCGTGCAAGACGCTGAGTGCCTTGCGCAATACGTCGCGACGTATGACAAACGAAATGTTGAGTTCCAATGCGCCCTGCGAGAAGGCAGCCACGCTGATGCCATTGCGGCCTAAGGTGGTGAAGAGTTTGCCCGTGATGCCCGGCTCGTCCTTCATCTGTTTGCCTACCACGGCGATGGTGGCAAGTCCTTCGGCCAACTGAGCGGGCGACATCGCGCCCTCGGCTATCTCGCGACGGAAAGCGTTGTCCAGCGCTTGGCAAGCGCGCGGGCCGTCCTCGGGACGAACACAGAGCGAGGTGCTCGATTCGGAGGAGGTCTGCGCCACCATGAAGACGCTGACGCCTGCCTCGGTGAGCGTACCAAAGATGCGGCGGTTGACACCTAAGACACCGACCATCGACATACCGCTGACGGTAACCATGCTCGTCTCGTTCACGCTCGATATGCCGCGTACAGCATGGGGCGAAGGGGCAGCGTTGTTGCGTATGACACTGCCTGCGCCTTCGGGGAAAAAGGTGTTGCGTATATATATAGGTATCCCCTTTACCCGCACGGGGTAGATGGTGGGCGGATAGATGACCTTGGCACCGAAGTTGCTCAGTTCCGTCGCTTCCTCGTAGGAAAGCTCGGGAATGGTGTAAGCGGTGGCGATGAGCCGCGGGTCGGCAGTCATAAAACCGTCTACGTCGGTCCATATCTCGAGAGCTTCGGCATCGAGAGCGGCAGCAATGATGGCTGCTGTGTAGTCAGAGCCTCCGCGCCCCAGCGTAGTGGTGACACCTGTCTGCGCATCGCTTGCGATGAAGCCTCCCAAAACCGTGATGCTGGGCAGGGTTGTGAACTGTTCGCGCACAAGGCGATTGGTGGTCTCGAAGTCCACCACGTCGTGCTGTCCGTGATGCGTCTTGATGAGCTGACGGGCATCGATATATTGCGCACCCGACAGCGCGGCGGCTACAATGGTCGAGGACAAACGCTCGCCGTAGGACACTACCGCGTCGGTTGTTTTCTGGGTGAGGTCTTCGGTGAGAAAGATGCCGTGGAGTATGCTTTCTAAGTCGTTGAAGAGTGCATTCAGCTGGGCATTGAGCGCATCCTGTGCGCGGGTGTCAATGACGTCGCGCACCATCTGCAGATGGCGCAGGCGCAGGGCGGCAACTATCTCGCGGTAGGCACTCTCGCCGTGCGAGGCGCGCTGGGCAGTTTCATAGAGTTGGTCGGTCACACCATTGAGTGCGCTGACCACGATGATGGCTGGGCGCACGGTGTGTTCTACTATGCGCTTGACACGAAGCATACTCTCGGGCGTGCCTACTGACGTGCCGCCAAATTTGAGGACTTTCATAGGGTGTAGGGATGGGAGATGGGGAAAAGGGATGCGCTATGTTTGTCACAGCGTGCGCGGACTACTTCACGCGCTTGCCAACGGGCTGGCTCTCGTTCTGTATACGATTGAGCGCGGTCACTACGTAGTAGCCTGGGGCTTTCTGTCCAGCCGCTGCTATTTGGCAGAACGGATGCGTCGTAATCGCTACGATGGCAGAAGCGTCGGTGAGGTTCTGTTTGCTCTTTGTGGCAAAGCGATACACGACGTACTTCACAGGTTTGTTCTCCCACGAGGTGTAGGTCGGTGCTTCCCAGTGGAGGAATGTGCCTTGAGCTATCGTGGTGGTTTGTAGGCGACGCACTTTGGCGGGGGCTACGCTGGATATCCACGGCATTTGAGGCTGCAGCGCCTTGTAGGGATGGTAGGTCAGTTGCAGACGACGCGTGTAGTCGTTGTAGTTGTCGGCGATGAGCTTGCTGTACCACTGGCACGAACCGTCGATGCCCAATGTTTGGCGTTGCAACTGGTACTTAGCGTCCATCTGGTTGGCCTTGGGATTGTTGGGATCGGCAAACTTCATGGTGCGCTCCACATCTTGGCCTATGATGACGGGGCGTCCGCTGCTGTAGCGTGCCCACCATTTGACCAGTTCGTTGTAGTCGGCGGTGGAATGTCCTATCTGCCAGTATATCTGAGGTACGATATAGTCCACCCATCCCTGCTTCACCCAGTGGATGACATCGGCATAGAGGTCGTCGTAGTTTTGTAGACCATTGGTAGCACTGCCAGGGATGGGGTCGCCCGCTTTGGCATTGTGGTAGATGCCGAAAGGCGATACACCGAACTTCACCCAAGGTTTGGCAGACTGTATGGTGTCGTGGAGTTGATGGATAAAGCGATTGACATTTTCGCGCCTCCAGTCTTCGCGGCTCTGTGTGCTTAGCCCGTAGAGCTGATAGGTTCGCTCGTCGTCGATGGTCTGCCCTGCTACGGGATAGGGATAGAAGTAGTCGTCAATGTGCAGACCATCTACATCGTAGCGACGCACGATGTCTCCACACACGTGGGCGATGTACTCCCTGTTCTCTGGGCGACCTGGGTCGAAGAGCAGCAATCCGTCGTAGCTAAGGAAGCGAGACGCATCTTTCCAGTAAGGATGTGAACTGGCTAAAGCCGTTGTGCCCTTGGTCTTAGCGCGGAAAGGATTGATCCACGCATGGAGCTCCATCCCCCTGCGATGGCACTGGTCTATCATCCATGCCAAGGGATCCCAATAGGGATTGGGCGGCGTGCCTTGTTGTCCCGTGAGAAATCTGCTCCACGGCTCAATGTTCGAGGCGTAGAGCGCATCGGCTTCGGGACGTACTTGGAAGATAACCACGTTGCAGCGCGCTTGTTGCAGCGCATCGAGGTGGCGTGTGAGTTCAGCTTGCGTTTGTTGTGTACCCAAGCCTTGGAACTGCCCGTTGACAGCTTGTATCCAAGCACCGCGAAACTCGCGTTTGGGTTGTGGTAGCTGGGGCGTTGCAGTCTGCGCTGTGGCATTTACATATTGGAAGAGGCACAGCGCTACGAGGAGGACTTTGGACAAATGTTTCATCGTGTGGATGTATTCGTGGAGAGGTTGGAGGAAGTTGTCGGAGTATTCGGAGAACTCGGAAAACTCTGAGTATTCTGAGTACTCCGAGTATTCTGAAAACTCTGAGAACTCTGAAAACTCTGAGAGAGCTGAGAAGGCAGCGCTATGCGTCGTAGCGATAGCGGCCTACTTCGCTCTGAATGATGAGTTCGCGCTCACCTTTTTCAACGCGGCCTATGACCTGCGCATCGATGTGGTAGCTGCGACTGATGTCTATCACAGCTTGGGCATAGTTCTCAGGCAGATATACCTCGAGCCGATGTCCCATGTTGAAGACGCGATACATCTCGTCCCACGCTGTTTGGCTCTGCTCTTGGATGAGTTGGAACAGGGGAGGGATGGGGAAGAGGTTGTCCTTAACTACCCGACAGTCGTCGCCTACGAAGTGCAATACCTTGGTTTGCGCTCCGCCTGTGCAATGCACCATGCCGTGGATGGCGGGTCTGAGTTCGTCGAGCATGGTCTTTACCACGGGAGCGTAGGTTCGGGTGGGCGAGAGTACGAGTTGACCAGCGTTGAGACCTGTACCAGCCACGGGTGTATCGAGACGCATATTGCCACAATAGACCAAGTCGTCGGGCACAGCACTGTCGTAGCTCTCGGGGTAGTTGGCTGCGAGGTACTTGGCAAACACATCGTGTCTGGCCGAGGTGAGTCCGTTGCTGCCCATGCCACCGTTGTAGCGCTGCTCATAGGAGGCTTGCCCTGTTGAGGACAGTCCCACGATGACATCGCCAGGGCGTATGTTGGCATTGTCAATGACATCTTGGCGACGCATGCGACAGGTGACCGTGCTGTCAACGATGATGGTGCGCACGAGGTCGCCCACGTCGGCAGTTTCACCACCCGTGGCGTGGATGCCTATGCCCATGTCGCGAAGCCATTGTAGGAGTTCGTCTGTGCCTTCGATGATGGCGCGAATCACTTCGCCTGGGATGAGTTGCTTGTTGCGCCCTATGGTGCTGCTGACGAGGATGCCGTCTACAGCTCCCACGCAGAGGAGGTCGTCGGTGTTCATCACCAGCGCATCTTGAGCTATGCCGCGCCAAACGCTGAGGTCGCCCGTCTCGCGCCAATAGCAGTAGGCCAACGACGACTTGGTGCCTGCGCCGTCGGCATGCATGATGTTGCAGTAGGCCTCATCGCCTCCGAGGATGTCGGGGATAATCTTACAAAAGGCTTTTGGGTAGAGCCCTTTGTCTATGTGCTTGATGGCAGCGTGTACGTCTTCTTTTGCCGCACTGACACCGCGCTGCATGTAGCGTCCGTCTATCATTTATTCAAAGCTAACTGTGGGGGCTGTTTGGGCAGATTGAGCGGCTTCAAACTTGGTCTTGGTTTGGAAACCGAAGAGGTTTGCAAAGATGTTGCCTGGGAAGCGACGCACGGTCTTGTTGTAGTCTTCTACCTTAGCGTTGAAGTCCTCGCGTGCTTTGCTGATGCGATTTTCTGTGCTTTCGAGTTGTACTTGCAGGTCGCGGAACTGTTCGTTGGCTTTGAGGTCAGGATATTGCTCTTGCACCATCATGAGTCGCCCGAGGGCTTGCGAGATTTGGTCTTGGGCAGCTTGGAATTCCTGTATCTTTTCGGGCGTGAGGTTGCTGGGGTCAATGGTGATTTGCGTAGCCTTGGCGCGTGCGTTGATTACGCCCTCGAGTGTTTCTTGCTCGTGCTTGGCATAGCCCTTGACGGTGTTGACCAAGTTCGGGATAAGGTCTGCGCGGCGCTGATATTGCGTTTGCACGTTTGCCCACGAGGTGCTTACGGGTTCGTCGAGGGCAATGATGTTATTGTATGTGCTTATGCCCCAGAAGATGAACACCAGCACGACAGCTCCTGCAATGAGCCATTTTGTGTTTGAAGATTTCATAGTGTGAAGTGTGTTGTGTATAAGATAAATAATGTATAGTTATAGCATTAGATAGCGCGGGCTGCATTGTTGCAGCATGCCGTACGAGAGGTTTTGCGCAGGCCTGCCGACTGGCTCGAAATGGGTTGCGTGTAGCGAGCAGGATAGGGTAGAGGCTTCAGAATTTGCCGCCTGCGCCGCCACCTCCATAGCTGCCGCCTCCGAACGAACCACCTCCGAAGCCGCCTCCGCCTCCGCGTGAACTGCCAAAGACACTGCCTGCTGCGGCAGCATTCGCTGCGATGTTCACGCGTTCGGTAGTGACGAGGGTATGTCCGCATTTGGGGCATACGTGTGTGACTTTGTAGGTCTTCACCGTTCCCGTGAACGATACCAGTTCGCGCTGGGTGACGCGCATATAGGCCTTGCAGCGTGGACACTTCTTGCGCCCGAAGTAGGCCGCTGCGCCGATGCCCAGTCCCAAAAGGCCTATGATGCCTACTGCGCTGCCCAAATCGTCGTCGCCCTCTTCGTTGGCACTGAAGTAAGCCACGTAGTCAGGGTCTTGTTCTACAATGCCTTCGATGGCTACAGCCGTGTAAATCATAGCGGAGTCAATGGCACCAGTTTGCAGGTAGGGTAGCATGATGCGATGTGCCACGCGGTTGCATACCACATCGGGCAACGTGCCTTCGAGACCTTTGCCCGTGAAAATGCGCCAGTCGCGTGAGTTTATGCTCACCGCCACAAGCAACCCGTTGTCGCCCTCGGCGGAGCCAAACTTGTATTTTGAAAACAGGGAGTCGCCCCAGGCGTAGAGGTCATCGCCCGCGATGTTGTTCACTATCACGGTGACCATCTCTATGCCGTATTTGGCGTGGAGTTGTCTTGAGATAATGTCGAGTTCATCGTTTGCTTCTACACTCAGCAGCCCATCAGGATTTACTGTCCAGCGCGTGGAGTCCACGAGGTGGGGCATAGGTAGCTCGTCTACCGTCCAGAAGTGTTCAGCTGCTTGATTGGTTTGTGCGGAGAGAGGGTGCAGTAGTGCACAGATGAGTATAATAAGGATGCAAATGCGTTTCTCCATTGACTTTCCTACAAAATGATAGCGCAAAAATACGTATTTATAGCAAATTGTAGCTTTGCGCTGGCTCTTTTTTGCAGCCTACGGCCTATTCTGTGGGCTTGGTGGTGTGAGATGCTTGATGATGCGTGCGGGGTTTCCTGCCACAACGGTGTAGGGCGGTACGTCGTGGGTGACTACGCTGCCTGCTCCTATCGTGACACCGTCGCCTATGGTCACGCCTGGCAGAATAGTCGCGCTACCGCCTATCCATACGCTGTGTCCGATGGTTACGGGGCGCGCCCATTCCTCACGAGTGTTGCGCTCCGTGGGGTCGGTGCTGTGGCAAGCGGTGTAGATACTCACGTTAGGACCTATGAAACAGTCGTCGCCGATGGTGACATACGCTTCGTCGAGAATGGTCAGGCTGAAATTGGCAAAGAAGCGTTTGCCTACGCGAATGTGTTTGCCATAGTCGCAGTAGAAGGGTTGAACGATAAATGTATCGTCATCGCTCTGGCCGAGTAGGGTATGGAGCAAGGTGCGGCGCGCTTGAAAGTCGGTGGGAGTGAGGTTGTTGTAAGTCTGACATAGGTTCTTGACTTGATTGAGTTCCTCAAGTAGTTCAGGGTCGCAGGCGTTGTACACTTTCCCCGCGAGCATCTTTTCTTTCTCTGTCATGATGATGTTGCTTTTTGTACGAATAGTGGTGTGGCTGTGCGTTATACAAACAGAGCAGGAAACCATGCCCACGTTTTCGGCATTGGTTTCCTGCTCATTATGCTTGTTTTTTTCGCATCATAGATGTGCTACAAAGTTACTTTCCCTATGCACTGCGACTGAAATCACAGGCAGACGAGATGGCGTATTAAGCGTATGCAAATTTACAATCAATTTGCCAATCATGCGGCTTTTCTTCATTCAAAGACGGAGCATGCAGCGAAAAATGCACTCTCCTTTTCTTATCTACTGCCTCGGGTTTCATACTCCTCTGTGCGCGATAATTAGGCGCTTCAATTGTTTAGTAGAATGCATTTGACCCCATGCAATTTTTTTGAAAAGCCATTGCCCCCGATTTTTCTTCTGCGTCAATTTGTGCTTTCTCAAATGGAGGATTAACTTTGTAGTGGTTAAAGGAGGCGGACATCTAAACCCATGGAAATGGGCTAAAAATAGGGGCGTTACTACCTCGGTATGTAGTTTTTTCTATGTGCCG
>JAFVCB010000075.1 GCA_017479555.1 Bacteroidaceae bacterium
AGCACAAAAATAGGAATTTCGCGTCACATTGACGCACATTCAGTCGCATAAATTTGTTTCGCGCGTTTTCTGCTCACGATGAAGCCCGCCACGCAGCGTTTCTCCGCCATCTCGTCTTGGTGCAAAAATCTACAGCCTCGTGTACGAAAAAATTCTACGTCCATTATACCTTATTATATATAAGACGCAAAATCCCTTACCGGCTTTCTATGCTATTATATATAAGGAGTAAATGTTTCTTATAAGGTTTGCCGTGCATACTATATAATGAATACCAATTTCTACACGCGTTGTTCATTATATTATATAAGGAGTAAATGTTTTTTATATACTTTGCAGTGTATGATATATAAGGAATAAGATTTTCTACACGCATTGCGCTTTATATTATATAAGGAGAATTTATTTCTTGTATAGTTTGCAGCGCTCGCTACTTTGTTGTGAATAGTTTCAATGTTTGTTGGCATTCGTTTTAGCTTGTTTCTCGGTCTATCACGCACAAACCCCGTATTTTCGGTATCTGAGCCAATCCGCCTTATATAGGCTTACGGGATTTCCTATCCCTATTTTTCGAGAATATATATTATGTTTAATCTAATTCGGGAAGGTTTAGAGGCGGTTTGGAAGCCCCTCCTATTTTTGACGATAGTGGTTGAATTTTCCAGCAGGTGCGTTGAAAAAGAAACTGCATAGGCAGCAAGATTATAAACTTAGGCTTAGTTTGTAAAAACTAAATCTTAATTTTCATAAACTGTGCCTAAGTTTTTGAAAACTTAACCTAAATTTATAAAAATCATCAGAAGTCAGATAAAATGCAACAAACCGCGTACAAAATTCATTTGCGCTCATCTCAAATACGTTAGGCGCTCATATTAAATACATTTGATTTCATGCGAAATACATTTGAGTTCATGCAAAATACATTTGATTTCATGCAAAATATATTTGATTTCATATAAAATACATTTGATTTCATGTAAAATACATTTGATTTCATGTAAAATACATTTGATTTCATGCAAAATACATTTGATTTCATATAAAATACATTTGATTTCATGTAGAATACATTTGATTTCATGTAAAATTACAACGCAGCAAAAAGCGCAGCCCGCCGATACGGACTGCGCTTGTGTGGGATATGTGCGGCCTATGAGCCGATGAAAGGTTATGGAAGTTTGGGATATTTCGAAAAGTCCGGCTTGCGCTTTTCGAGAAATGCCCTACCGCCCTCGTGCGCCTCGTCGAGCATGTAGTACAACATCGTGGCATCGCCCGCAAGCTGTTGGATGCCGGCTTGCCCGTCTAACTCTGCATTGAGGCCTGCCTTGATCATACGCAGCGCCAAGGGCGAGAGCTGTATCATTTCTTCAGCCCATGCTACCGTCTCGTCTTCGAGCTGGTCGAGCGGCACTACCTTATTGACCATGCCCATACGCTCTGCCTGTTCGGCGGTGTACTGACGGCAGAGCAACCAGATCTCGCGTGCCTTTTTCTGTCCTACGATGCGCGCCAAATAACTTGCACCAAAACCTGCATCGAAAGAGCCTACGCGAGGGCCTGTCTGCCCAAAGCGGGCATTCTCGGAGGCTATCGTGAGGTCGCAAACCAAGTGCAGCACGTGTCCGCCTCCTATCGCGTAGCCGTTTACCATGGCTATGACGGGTTTGGGGAGCGTACGTATTTGTTTCTGCACGTCGAGCACGTTCAGACGGGGTACACCGTCGCCGCCTACATAGCCGCCGCGCCCTTTCACATGCATGTCGCCGCCGCTGCAAAAGGCTTTGTCGCCCGCGCCAGTAAGCACCACAACGCTCACGTCATTGGCTTCGCGACAGTAGACAAGGGCGTCGCCTATCTCTTGCACCGTCAGCGGTGTGAAGGCATTGCGATAGCGGGGGCGGTTGATGGTGATGCGGGCTATGCCGTTGTAGTAGTCGAATAGAATCTCTTTGTAGTCCTTCAGAGGAGTCCAGTTGCGCTTCATAGTGGGTAGGTATATAGATAAAAATGTATCGGAGTTGGTGCTTAGAGGAAGCATTCTAAGACCACGGGGCGGTCTGTATAGAATTTTCCATTGACCAGTGCCTCGACGGCTGCGTACTGTTGGGCATTATCCGCGTTGGCCTTAGTACTCAGATAGTTGAGGTCGTAGCTTTGGCAGATGCCTTTGGCGGTGGCACGATGTTCTCCAGCTATCATCGCATGAGCAGGATGGGAGGCTGTGCCATCGATATGGTTGAAAATCTCTCCCCCACCGTCGTTGAACAATAGGATGCGGAGGTTGCTACGAAGCTTCTCGTTCCACAGGGCATTGCTGTCGTAGAAAAAAGATAGGTCGCCCGTGATTATATATACGATTTGGTCGGTTGCCAAACTGTGTCCAGCTGCCACACTGAGCGATCCGTCTATGCCGTTGACACCCCGATTGCAGAAGACCTTGTGCTTAGATTTTATTATTCCAAACATCTGGTTCACGAGCCTCAAGGTGAGACTGTTGGCGCTGTGTATAGCGAACGGCTTGGTGGTTTGCTCTATCTTTTCGCAGAAGGTAAAGAATATGTGCATGAGTTTGGGATAAGATATGTTGTGGAATCCCGTAGTCTCTTTAGCGTCCTCCATATCACTACCATAGGCTAATTCCACAGCGGGTTTGGTTGGCAGACTGAGCAGCTGGGCGAGGGCTTCCTCGGCGGTGCAGCGCACCACGGCGCGGAGCGTTCCGAATGCCTCGGGCATTTGATCCGAAGAGGGTTCTATGCGTATCACAGGTACATCCTGCGCCTTTTGGAGCAACGGATGACGACGCTGGATGAGCGAGCCTCCGATGTGGATGAACACATCGGGGGAGTGGCTTAGGTAGGAATCGATGTTTTGTACACTATCTAAGCGCGTCTCGCGCGAACCGATAAATTCGCTAATGACGATACACTTGCGCTCATCGACCAGACGGGCAAGGCTCTCTTCGGGAGCAAAGTCCATGTGTCCTACCACCACTGCGGGCATCTCAGCCTTTGCGATGAATGCCATCAGCTCGGGAGAAATCGGTGCTGGATGGGGTGTAGCGGGTTCTACGATGGGCATGGGCAGAGCCGTAAGCTCTGGCTTGTCGTAGACATGTATGGGTTCGGTGAGCGGCACATTGATGTGGGAAGGCTGCCCTCCGTTGCGACGCAGAGCGAGTAGGGCATCGTTGCATTTTCGCACGGCTTCTGCCCCACCCTGTTCGGGGATTTGGAACGTCGGCGTATAGGGTTGTAGCGCGCCGACTTGGTGGATGGTTTGTCCACGCAGCTGGTCGATGTGCTGAGGTGGGCGGTCGGCGGAGATAACCAGCAGAGGGGCATGCCGATAGTAGGCCTCGGCCACCGCAGGTAGGGTGTTGAGCAAAGCCGTGCCGCTGGTGACGCACACGGCGGCGGGTTGGCGTGTGGCCAGGTAAATGCCGATGGCGACAAAGGCCGCCGAGCGTTCGTCTGTGACGGGATAGAGCGTCATCTGGTGGCGAAGCGAAAGTTCGTAGAAATCGTTGAGCAAAGGAGCGTTTCGCGAGCCAGGACATACTACTACATGTGTCACGCCGTGTTGGCACATGAGTTGGGCAATCAGATTAACGGAGGGTTTCGACGAGAACATGGATGGGCGAAAGCGTAGGTTTCGTGGTCAAAAAAAAGCCAAGCAAACCGTGCAGCGAGCCTACGGGAGGGAGCGTGTCTCCTACCCTCTTAGCGGCATCAGCTGTAGGAGTGCTTGGAGTTTGTGTTGGGTCTCTTGCCACTCGTCTTCGAGTTGGCTCGAAGGCATCAGGCCGCTGCCAGCATAGAGGTCGCATCCCTGTTCTACGAGATGGAGGCAGCGCAGCGTGACAAAGAAGTGGAACGTGCCGTCAGCAAGCATCGGTCCGCTGTATCCCGCATAGTAATCGCGGTGTATGTGTTCCATCTCGCTGAGTAGGGAGAAAGCGCGACGCACGGGCATGCCGCATACGGCGGGTGTGGGATGAAGCTCATCGAGCAGTGCGCTGATGGAGGCTGGCGTTGTGCTGTGAAATCTGGTGCAAAGATGTACGAGGTTGCCCGAGCGTAGGAGTTTGGTGTCGCTCACTTCGTAGGGTATATTGGCATTCATCAGCACACGAAAGATGTGTTGCTGCACCATACTCTGTTCCTCGCGGTTCTTTTTGCTCCACGAACCAAGACGCTGGCTGTCTGGGTCGCTCACGGGCATAGTTCCTGCCAGCGCCATCGTGTGGCACAACTGGTCGGCTGTGCGCGAGAGCAGGAGTTCTGGGGTTGCGGTGAGCCACGTGCCAGTTTGTGGTGTGTGCCACAGGGCTATATAGTTGTTTGGAAAAGCCTCGCAGGCCGCACCGAAGAGACGAATGATGTCGAGCGTATAGGCCACTAAGCGTAGGCGCACACAGCGTGCGAGAACGAGTTTGAGGGCTCGCGCGGTGGCGAGAGCCTGTTTGCAGGCTTGGAAGTCGGCCACGTAGCGTTGGCGGTCGTCCTCCAAATAGCCGCTGAGAGGTTGTGGGTCGTGGGGGATGCTGTAGCTGTAGAGCTTGTTGTGCTTCTGGGCAGGAATATAGAGCCTTTCGCACTGCGTATGGTCGAAGGGAGCAATCAGGAAGCCCTTCACGTCCTCACTCGCAGGGATAGCGTAGGGCTCGAACGGGGGTATAGCTTCGCCCGTCAACGCCTCGGATGCACTGATGACGTGTACAGTGCGTGCGCCAGGCATTCGGTAGAGCGCAAAACAGGGCGCGTTAAGATGATTGGAGATGTCGCGCATAGATGGCGTGTAGGTAGGTAAAAGCCCTTAGGCATCGTAAGGACTCGGGAAGCGTTGGGGTTAATCGTCGGTGCGTTTGGCCTCTTCCCATATTTGGTCCATCTCGGAGAGAGTGAGGTCGGAGAATTGTTGGCCACGCTCTTTGACGGTTGCCTCTAAATAGTTGAAACGCTTGATAAACTTACGGTTGGTGTGCTCAAGGGCATTGTCGGGATTGATGTGGTAGAGACGTGCGGCGTTGATGAGACTGAACAGTACGTCGCCGAACTCCTCCTCGGCTTTCTGCTGGTCGAGCTTGCCTACCTCGGCTTCAAACTCGGCTATTTCCTCCTTGACCTTGTGCCACACGTCTTCGCGCTTTTCCCAGTCAAATCCCACGTGGCGGGCTTTGTCTTGAATGCGATAGGCCTTGATGAGCGACGGCAGGCTCTTGGGTACGCCACCCAGCACGGTTTTATGCCCCTGTTTTTCCTTCTGTTTGAGTTTTTCCCACTGGTCGAGCACCTGTTCTACGTCCTCAGCCTGCGAAGCCGTACCATCAGCTGGCGGAAAGACGTGAGGGTGGCGAAAGACGAGCTTGTCGCAAACACGATGGCACACATCGGCTATGTCGAAACGCCCTTTCTCCTGAGCGATGAGTGCATAAAACACCATGTGCATCGTGACGTCACCTAACTCTTCGCAGATACCGTCTTGGTCGTCAGCAAGTATGGCATCGCAGAGTTCGAACGTCTCTTCTATGGTGTTGGCACGTAGGCTCTCGTTGGTTTGCTTATGATCCCAGGGGCATTTCTCTCGCAGACAGTCCATAATATCAAGCAGCCTGCCAAATGCCGAAAGTTTCTCTTCGCGTGTGTGCATATATATAATGGTATAAAGATGCGGGAATAGGAAATTACTTCTTGCGAGCCTTGAAGAAAAGAATACCAATGGCCAAGGCTACAAGTAGGAGAATGGCTATGCTAAGTTCGGTGTTGTATTGCTTAGCAAGCAGATAGACCTCGTCAACCGTCTTGACGGACGAGAAACGATAGATGCCCCACCCTATCAATGCCAATATGGTATTCCACGTGGCAGCACCCAAGGTGGTGAAAATCAAGAAGCGTGACACGGGCATTTTGGCTATGCCAGCTGGTATCGAAATGAGTTGGCGCACGGCAGGCACTAAGCGGCCAAAGAAAGTGCTTGTGGCACCGTGGCGACGGAAGTAAGCCTCGGCTTGTTCCACCTTGGAGCGGTCGAGCAAGCACAAGTGCCCCAATCGGCTCTCAGCAAAGCGATAGATGACAGGACGACCCAAATAGCGCGCCAAGAAGTAGTTGATCAGCGCTCCCACATCAGCCCCTACGGTAGCGGCCACGACTACCAAGAAAATGTTCATAGAATCGCTCGCCATCGATAGCCAAGCAGCGGGAGGCACGACAACCTCGGAGGGAAAAGGTATGAAACTACTCTCAACGGCCATGAAAAACAGCACGACCCAGTAGTCTAAGTTCTCAAGCACCCAGCGGATGATTTCAGCGGTCATAAAATAAGTTTATGGAGTACCTTGTATTCTGTTTAGGCCGCGAAGATACATAAATATTCCTAATTTTTTCTAAAACATTTGGAAGCAATTAAACCCTGATGTACTTTTGTAGTCATAAAACGCGAAACACAATAGAATACCGTGTGTATAAAAGCGCACGAGCATACACAATGAAAAAGAATCTATTCAGTTTGGCCATCATCCTATTGGCCACCTTGTTTACCACAAGTTGTGTAAGCAAGAAGCAATTCCAAAGTCTGCAAGGACAATACGACAGTCTGCGTACGCGCCACGCCTCTCTGCGCGGTGACTATGCCTCCCTGCAAGGGCAATACAACGATGCCCAAGTGACGATTGCTCAACTTCGCACGCAAGGCAGCAGCCTCGAGGAACGTTTAGCCGAAGAGCGTCAGCGTCTCGAATCGTTGCAGCAACAATACAACACGCTGATGTCAAACTACAGCAGTAGCGTGAGCCAGGGTGCAGTGAATATCGGTAAGTTGGTAGACGAGATTAACGCGTCTAACCGCTTTATCCACCAACTGGTAGACGCCAAGAATCGCAGTGACTCTTTGAACCAAGTGCTTACCGACCGCCTCACACGTAGTCTCACCCGCGACGAGTTGCAAGAGGTTGACGTGCAAGTGCTCAAAGGCGTAGTCTACATCTCCCTCGCCGACAATATGCTCTACAAGAGCGGTTCGTACGAGATTGGAGACCGTGCAGGCGAGACACTCTCCAAGATAGCTAAGATTATCACCGACTATAGCGACTACGACGTGCTTGTCGAAGGCAACACCGACGATGTGCCTATCTCACGTCCTAACATTCGCAACAACTGGGATCTCTCGTGCTTGCGCGCCAGCAGTGTGGTACAGGAACTTCAGACCCGCTACGGTGTAGACCCAAGTCGTCTCTCGGCAGCAGGACGTGGCGAGTACAACCCCTTGGCCAGCAACACCACCGAGACAGGTCGTCAGCGCAACCGTCGCACACAGATTATCATCACACCTCGATTGGATCAGTTCTTGGAACTCATAGACCAAGCTCCCGAGGGTGACGCACAGTAATCGTCAATAGTTGATTTTAGACAAGGGAAAAACATATAGCTCATCGCTATGCGAAAAGAGGAATGACAAGGAGGTCGTTCCTCTTTTCGTATACACCAAGATAGATGCGCCGAAGAGCAAATTCAGAAAAAAAAAGAGCAAAGACGTGCCGTTTCATTAAAATAACTTATTTTCGCGGTGTTAAATCCCAATCGGTCATAATGGGCTTGAAAACGCGATAAGTACATCCCCGTTCGATTTGGGACAAGAAAAGTAGGACAAATTATTAAAACCTTTTTCTATTCTACTATGAAGAAATACAATTTCGGTGCGGGTCCATCTATCCTCCCGCAAGAAGTAATGGCCGCAGTAGCCGATGCGTGCCGCGATTTTAATGGTCTTTCGCTGATGGAAATCAGCCACCGCAGTAAGGATTGGCAAGCCATTATGGACGAAACCGATGCGCTTTTCAAGGAGGTACTCGGTGTGCCAGAGGGCTACAGTGTGATTTTCCTCGGCGGTGGAGCCAGCCTGCAATTCTGTATGGTGCCCTTCAATCTCTTAGAGAAGAAAGCCGCCTATCTCAACACAGGCGTATGGGCTAAGAAAGCCCTCAAAGAAGCCAAAGGCTTTGGCGAGGTCGTAGAAGTAGCCAGCAGTGCTGACGCTAACTACACCTTTATCCCCAAAGACTTTGAAGTACCTGCTGACGCAGACTATTTCCATATCACGACAAACAACACCATTTACGGTACAGAAATACGTAAGGATCTCGACAGTCCTGTGCCTCTTGTAGCCGATATGTCGAGCGATATATTCTCTCGTCCTGTAGACGTGAGCAAATACGGTATGATCTACGGTGGTGCACAGAAGAACTTGGCTATGGCGGGTGTCACATTCGTTGTGGTGAAGAACGACTTATTAGGCAAGGTTTCGCGTCAAATTCCTACGATGCTTGACTATCGCACCCACATTGATAAGGGCTCTATGTTCAACACTCCTCCTGTAGTACCTATCTTCAGCGCATACAAGAACCTGCAGTGGATCAAGAAGACGGGTGGTATAGAAGCCATGCAACGTCGTGCTGAAGCACGTGCCGAACTGCTTTACGGCGAGATAGACCGCAACCGTCTCTTTGTGGGTACAGCCAAGGAAGAAGACCGCTCGCTGATGAACATCTGCTTCGTACTCAAAGAAGAATATAAGGAGTTAGAAAAAGACTTCTTCGACTTCGCCACCGCTCGCGGCATGGTAGGTATCAAGGGACACCGCAGCGTAGGAGGTTTCCGCGCCAGCTGCTACAACGCGATGGAGATCGAAGGTGTGCAGGCATTGGTAGACTGCATGAAAGAATACGAAGCAAAGCATTAAACCTCAATCATAGACAAATATATGAAAGTTCTTGTTGCTACCGAGAAGCCTTTTGCAGCCGCAGCAGTAGAAGGCATCCGCGAGGTGACCGAAGCTGCGGGCAATGAGTTGGTGCTTCTCGAAAAATATACAGACAAAGCCCAGTTGCTCGAAGCCGTGGCCGATGCCGACGCAGTCATCATTCGTTCCGACAAAATCGATGCTGAAGTATTAGCCGCTGCCAAGCAGTTGAAGATAGTAGTGCGTGCAGGTGCGGGCTACGACAACGTAGACCTCGCAGCAGCCACAGCGCACGGCGTAGTTGTAGAAAACACACCTGGTCAGAATGCCAACGCAGTAGCCGAGCTTGTATTTGGCCTACTCGTTAGTGCTGTTCGTGGTTTCTACAATGGTAAAGCAGGCAGTGAGTTGCTCGGAAAGAAATTGGGTATTCTCGCATTTGGAAACGTTGGACGCAATGTGGCACGTATTGCCAAGGGTTTCGGAATGGATGTATATGCCTACGATGCCTACTGCCCAGCAGAGGTTATCGAACAGGCAGGCGTACACGCTGTAACTTCGCAGGATGCTCTCTTCGAGACATGCGACGTCGTTTCGCTACACATCCCAGCTACACCCGAAACCAAACAGAGCATAGGCTACGAACTGGTTGGTAAGCTAAAGAAAGGCGGCGTGTTGGTGAACACAGCTCGCAAGGAAGTCATCGGCGAAGAAGGACTTGTGCGCCTGTTAGCTGAACGTGAAGACCTGCGTTTTGTCACCGACATCAAGCCAGATGCCGATGCCGAGTTCCAGAAGTTTGAAGGTCGTTATTTCAGTACACCTAAGAAGATGGGTGCTCAGACAGCAGAAGCCAATATCAATGCCGGTTTGGCCGCCGCTCGTCAGATTACAGCGTTCTTCAAAGAAGGTGACACGAAGTTTCAGGTGAACAAATAAGTTTCTTCATCACAGTTATGGCAACAATCAAACCCTTCAGAGGTTTACGTCCCCCTCGCGAGTTGGTAGAACTCGTTGAGAGTCGTCCCTATGACGTACTCGAGAGCGACGAAGCCCGTGCAGAAGCTGGCGATAATGAAAAGTCGCTCTACCACATCATCAAGCCCGAAATAGATTTCCCCGAAGGGACAAGCGAATACGACCCACGTGTGTATGAGAAAGCCGCAGAGAACTTCCAGAAGTTCCAAGACAAAGGTTGGCTCGTGCAAGACGACAAAGAGATGTACTATATCTATGCCCAAACCATGAACGGCAAGACACAGTACGGACTGGTCATCGGTGCACACACAAAGGACTACCAGAGTGGACTTATCAAGAAGCACGAACTCACACGTCGCGACAAGGAAGAAGACCGCATGAAACACGTACGCGTGAACAATGCCAACGTAGAACCCGTCTTCTTTGCTTATCCCGACAACAGCGTGCTCGATGCACTCATCACGCGCTACGCTCAGACGGAACCCGAGTACGACTTCATCGCTCCCATCGATGGTTTCCGCCATCAGTTCTGGCTTGTAGCCGACGATGCGGATATCGCACTCATCACCGAAGAATTTGCCAAGATGCCTGCGCTCTATATTGCTGATGGACATCATCGCAGTGCAGCCGCAGCATTGGTGGGACAAGAGAAAGCCGCTCAAAATCCTAACAACACAGGAACAGAGGAGTACAACTACTTCATGGCTGTCGCTTTCCAAGCCTCACAGCTCACCATCCTCGACTACAATCGTGTAGTGAAAGACTTGGCAGGTTTGGACACAGAAGCTTTCCTTGCACGGCTTGATGAAAACTTTGTTGTGGAAAATAAAGGAGCAGACGAATACAAGCCCGCTCGTCTCCATGAGTTTTCGCTCTACATTGATGGCCAGTGGTATAGCCTCACAGCGCGTCCTGGCACGTACAACGAAGAAGACCCCATCGGTGTACTCGATGTAGACATCTCTTCTCGCCTCATTCTTGACGACATCCTTGGCATCAAAGACCTTCGTTCCGACAAGCGCATCGACTTCGTTGGTGGTCTGCGTGGCCTTGGAGAACTGAAGCGCAGAGTAGACAGCGGTGAAATGCGTGCAGCCTTGGCACTCTATCCTGTCACGATGCAACAAATCATGGACATAGCAGATAGTGGCAACATCATGCCCCCGAAAGCTACATGGTTTGAGCCAAAGCTCCGCAGTGGACTCGTTATTCATAAACTATCATAACACAAAGCTATACGTGGTTTAGCCCTAACTCTCTTATGGCATAGGGCAAAACCACAAACAAAGCGCATATATATCCATGAAAACAAATGAAATCTTAGCTTCACTCGAAGCCAAACATCCTGGTGAGAAAGAGTTTCTGCAAGCCGTTCGCGAAGTTCTTCTCTCCATCGAAGACGTGTACAATGAGCATCCCGAATTTGAGCGTGCTAAGCTCATTGAGCGTCTCGTAGAACCCGACCGTATCCTCACTTTCCGTGTGCCATGGACAGACGACAAAGGCGAGGTACATGTCAACTTGGGCTATCGCGTACAGTTCAACAACGCTATTGGCCCATACAAAGGCGGCATTCGTTTCCACCCCAGTGTGAACCTAAGTATCCTGAAGTTCCTCGGGTTTGAGCAAACGTTTAAGAATGCACTCACCACGTTGCCTATGGGCGGTGCAAAGGGCGGTAGCGACTTTGCGCCTCGCGGTCGCAGCGATGCAGAAATCATGCGTTTCTGCCAAGCCTTTATGCTCGAACTCTGGCGCAATATCGGTCCTGACATGGACGTGCCAGCTGGCGACATCGGCGTAGGTGGACGCGAAGTGGGCTATCTTTTTGGCATGTACAAGAAGTTAGCACGCGAACACACGGGTACATTGACAGGAAAAGACCTCACTTTCGGTGGAAGCATCTTGCGCCCCGAAGCTACTGGATTTGGAGCACTCTACTTCGTAGAACAAATGCTCTCTGACATAGGTCAAGATATCAAGGGTAAGACCGTAGCTGTCAGCGGTTTCGGCAACGTAGCTTGGGGAGCAGTGACCAAGGCCACCGAGCTTGGTGCTAAGGTAGTTACACTGAGTGGTCCCGACGGCTATGTGTACGACCCCACAGGTGTTAGTGGAGAGAAGATTGACTATCTACTTGACTTGCGCCTTAGCGGTGAAGATATCGTAGCGCCCTATGCAGAACGCTATCCAGAAGCCACATTCTTCCCAGGCAAGAAGCCTTGGGAGCAAAAGGTGGACATCGCACTCCCTTGTGCCACGCAGAATGAGCTCAACGAAGAAGACGCACGACAGCTCGTGGCCAACAATGTTCTCCTCGTAGCAGAGGTGAGCAACATGGGTTGCACAGCAGAAGCAGTAGACTACTTCATCGAGCAGCGCACACCATTCGCACCAGGTAAGGCGGTGAACAGTGGAGGTGTGGCTACCAGCGGTCTGGAAATGACGCAGAACGCTATGCACATTTCATGGAGTGCAGAAGAGGTAGACGAGCGTTTGCACCGCATCATGCACGATGTACACGCACAGTGCTTGAAATATGGTCGTGAAGACGGTTATATCAACTATGTGAAAGGCGCTAACATCGCAGGCTTCATGAAGGTGGCTCATGCGATGATGGGACAAGGCGTGATTTAGTCTGTCGTCTCCCCTACCCTGACGGAAAACTCCCATGCGTAGAGCCTCTCTTCGAGAATAGAGTCTGTCAAGATGGGGATTTTCAAAAGCCTTTCTACTTTTATCAATATGGAGGATGTGTCTAATAGGATACATCCTCCTCTGTTTTGACTGAAACTGTAACCTTTGGCTTGTTCTCCTCTCGATTTTACGTATCTTTGCACGAGTTATTGATAGATCTTTGTAGAAGAACCGCACATATAGTTGCTTGTAGTATCAACACTTGTTGGTTTACCTATAATATATAATTGTGCTGTTTCCTCACTCAATATTTTCTCTTTATGCTTTCATTCGGTTTTAAAGACGCTTTAGATATTTTGGCAGTAGCGTTACTGCTGTTCTATCTCTACCGCTTGTTGCGCTCTACGCGAGCCGCTGGTGTGTTCAGCGGTATCATGATTTTCATGTTCGTGTGGATAGTCGTATCACGCGTACTTGGCATGCGACTGATTGGAGGCATCATGGACCAGTTGGTCAATATAGGAGTGATAGCCCTTGTCGTACTCTTTCAAGAAGAGATTCGTCACTTTTTTAGCAACATCGGCACACATCGTGGATTCAACTGGTTTCTGACACTCTTTCGCGACCGCGATGAACAAGAACAACGCAATGACGACATCATGCCTGTTGTTTTAGCATGTACGGCTATGTCGAAACAGAAGGTGGGGGCACTAATCGTGATAGAACGTTCAGTAGGACTGAAGGAAGAGGCGCAAACTGGCGAAACCATTGATGCCGCAATCAGTAGCCGACTACTCGAAAACATCTTCTTTAAGAATAGTCCCCTTCACGATGGTGCACTCATTGTGAGCCATCACCGTCTCTACGCTGCGGGATGTATACTTCCCGTGAGCCATGACCCCAATTTGCCTAAAAACTTTGGTCTACGCCATCGCAGCGGAGTGGGTATTACGGAAAAGAGTGATGCACTTGCCATTATTGTGAGCGAGGAGACAGGTGGCATCAGCGTAGCCGAAGCAGGTAGACTGACACGCGCCGTGACACCCGACCAACTGGAAAAACTTCTGCTCGAGAAATGGAAGTAGGTGGATGAGCCTCTACCTACCCTTGTAGCCTTTTGAGGATGCCAATGATTTGGGGATTTGTGGGAACATTTTATGCTACACCAAAGTGCTTATGAAGTGTAGCTTGATTTTTTTAACAACATCATGAAAACGATAAAGTTATGGACGCTCGCCGCCATCCTCTTAATCATTTGCGGCACATGCGTCATCACCTGTTGCAGTAGTAATGAAGGCTTTCCTGCGGTCGTGGCAGAACAGACCTTCGTTCCTCAAGCACCTGACTACAGCGACCCGACGATGTGGGTTATTGAGGACGAGGATGCAGGGGATACTGGGGCAGACGTGTTCTATGTCGTGTCGACATGGGAGGAAGACTGGATGACAGCGGATGGCTTGGTGAGTCACTATGCCGACGTCTGGAATCCAGCCCATCGCGAACACATGGCCACGGAGATTCGTGGTGTGGCAGCGTATATGTCGTCTAACAACCGCTTCTTCGCCCCTTTCTATCGCCACACCACGATTGATACTTGGGTGACGCAGAACGAGGATACCATCAGGCGGCGCACCCGCTTAGCTATGGCTGATGTCTGTGCTGCGTTCGACCACTTTCAGCAACAACGCGACCACACACGTCCGCTGATTATTGTAGGATTCAGTCAAGGCGGCATGGCAGTAGTGGAACTGCTGAAACATATCAGTGACGAGACATACAGTCAGTTGGCTGCAGCATACGTTCTTGGCTATAAGGTCACAGAGGCCGACATGGCCGAATGTAGCCATATCCGCCCTGCCAAGGGCGAATCGGATACAGGTGTCACCATCTGCTACAACACGGTGAAGGACGTGAAGTACATAAAGCCTGTCATTGCCGCATCAGACATCTGCATCAATCCCGTAAACTGGCGCACGGATGCCACCCCTGCCACCCCTGCCATACTGCACGACACCATCACGATTTCCATGTCACCAGAATACCATGTTCTTGTGGCCACAGGATACAGCGCCTCATAAACCATACAAAGACCTTATCAACGTGGGCGATATCCATAGTTGTGAACCGTGGCTCTACAGCGAATGTCTGGCCAAGAATATCGCAGTCAGAGCCGCTAAATGGAGAAAGCAAAATTAAAATATAAGAGGGAGTCGATAAGAAACTCATTTGGAATATTGACCGCATCCTTTTTGTTTGCGTAGCAATAATCAGGCTTAATAGTCAAATGGAGACCTAAAAAGTGTCGTGAAGCTCTAATAGTCAAATGGAGACCTAAAACCGCTTGGACTCCCCTTGTTTAGGGGAGTTCAGCGTGTTTATATATTGCCAAACAAGTTCTTTTCTATGTTTCCTTGAAATACCACTGTGAACACGCAATAGCTTCTTTAACTCACTGTTGGTTGCTTCCAGCGAATTGTTC
>JAFVCB010000076.1 GCA_017479555.1 Bacteroidaceae bacterium
GCCCAGTCCGCAAGCATGAGTTTCTTCATAGCCATCCCTGTTGCTTATACCACGCTACCGTCTCTTTCACTCCCTGCGCTAAGGAATAGGCGGGGCGAAATCCCAACTCGCCTTGAGTAGCCGATGTGTCGCAACGCCAATCGCGCTGCGCGAGCGTGTAGTATTTATCCATATTGAGCGTGGTGCTATGTCCGCGCCACGCAGCCCATCGCCCATTCACGTTGCACACAGCGCGGAGCAGCCAGAGCGGGGCAGTGATGTGAAGCACATGCTTGCGACCCAACTCCTGCTGGAGCAAGTCGCTGAACGTGCGGCTGCTGTATTCTCCACCATCTGTGAGAAAGTAAGCCTTGCCACGTTGCCCCTGGGTGAGTGCCATCAAGGCCGCTTGTGCCAAGTCCTTGACGTAGATGAACGTGATGACCTGCGGTTTGAAACCCACCGCAAAGTCGATGCCCTGACGTATGCTCTTTGCCATGAGGAAATAGTCCTTCTCGCGCGGTCCGTAGACCCCCGTGGGACGCAGAACGACGTAGTCCAGTCCCTCCAAAGCCGCGAGAGCTTGCTCAGCCGCAAGCTTACTCTTGCCGTAGGCACTGTTGGGCGTGGGAACAGACTTGCTCTCGCCCATCACAGAAAGCGAACTGATGAAAACAAAGCGCCCCCGAAGCGTACCCGTCTGCATGAGCGCCTCGGAGAGCGTGCGCGTGCCTTCGCAGTTGACCCGATGGAAATCCTCGGTGTGTACCACCTTGGTGACACCCGCACAATGAATCACCCCATCAAAGCCACCCGAAGCCGTGAGCGACTCAGTGAGCTGCGCCTTGTCAGCAAGATTGATGGGGAAGAAATGTATGCGTTTGTCGGTGAGGTAACTGCGGTCAGACGAAGCGCGTACAGCAGCCCAAACCTCGGCGCCTGCCGCTAAAGCCGCTTCAACAATAAAACTGCCAACAAAACCGTTGGCACCCGTCACTAAAATGCGCTTGTTTTGCAAATTCATAGTGCAAAAGTACGTCATTCCTTTTGTTTACGGCATTGAAAGTCGTAATTTTGCGCCGAAAACAAAAACATATCCTCACAGTAGCATGGACTATAACTTCACGGAGATAGAAGCCCGATGGCGTCAGCGTTGGGCCGACGAGAAAGTTTATGAAGTAAAGGCTGATGAAAGCAAGCCCAAGTATTATGTGCTTTCGATGTTTCCCTATCCCAGTGGTGCAGGGCTGCACGTGGGACACCCCTTAGGTTATATCGCCGCAGATATCTACGCTCGCTATAAGCGCAACAAAGGTTTCAACATTTTGCAACCCATGGGCTACGATGCCTACGGGCTTCCCGCAGAGCAGTATGCCATACAGACAGGACAGCACCCGGCTATCACGACCGACAAGAATATCAGTCGCTATCGTGAACAGTTGGATCAGATTGGTTTCAGCTTCGACTGGAGCAGAGAGGTACGTACCTGCGACCCACAATATTATAAATGGACGCAGTGGGCATTTCAGCGAATGTTCGACTCGTTCTATTGTCTCGATTGCCAAAAAGCACTCCCCATCGTACAACTCGTAGCCCACCTGTCCGAGAAAGGTACAGAAGGGCTGCATGTGGCGCAGTCGCAAGAATTGGAGCTGACCGCGCAGCAGTGGAACGCGATGACCGAGCGCGAGCAACAAGAAGTGCTGATGAACTATCGCATAGCCTATTTGGGCGAAACGATGGTGAACTGGTGCGCAGGCTTAGGCACGGTGTTGGCCAACGACGAAGTGGTGGACGGCGTGAGCGTGCGTGGTGGCTTCCCTGTGGAGCAGCGCAAGATGAAACAGTGGTGTCTGCGTATCTCAGCCTATTCGCAACGTCTGCTCGATGGACTCGACACAATAGACTGGAGCGATAGCATCAAGGAGACACAGCGCAACTGGATAGGCCGAAGCGAAGGTGCAGAAGTGCGTTTCCAGGTCAAAGACTCCGACGAGAGCTTCGTGATTTTCACCACGCGCGCGGATACTATATTCGGTGTCACCTTTATGGTCTTAGCCCCCGAGAGCGAGTTGGTAGAACAACTCACTACTCCCGAGCAGCAAGCCGCAGTGGCAGCCTATCTTGACGAGGTCAAGCATCGCACCGAACTGGATCGTATGGCAGGCAAGAAAGTCACAGGCGTGTTTACGGGCAGTTATGCCATCAATCCTTTCACGGGCGACGAAATTCCCGTGTGGGTGAGCGACTATGTATTGGCAGGCTATGGCACAGGAGCTATCATGGCCGTGCCAGCCCACGACTCGCGCGACTATGCTTTTGCCAAGACCTTCAACCTGCCCATCGTGCCCCTCGTTGAAGGATGCGATGTGAGCCAAGAGAGTTTTGATGCCAAAGAGGGTATCGTCACCAACTCACCCGCAGCAGGCAAGTCCTCGCTCGATGGCTTCACACTCAATGGATTGAGCATCAAGGAGGCTATAGCAGCTACCAAGCGTTTTGTAGAAGAGAAAGGACTGGGACGCGTCAAGGTGAACTACCGTTTGCGCGATGCCATCTTCTCGCGTCAACGCTATTGGGGCGAACCTTTCCCTGTATATTATAAAGAGGGTATGCCCTATATGATATCAGAAGAGAGCCTGCCCCTGCAACTCCCCGAAGTGGATAAGTTTTTGCCCACCGAGACGGGTGAACCCCCATTGGGCAATGCCAAGGTGTGGGCATGGGACGAAGAAGCCCACGAAGTGGTAGACAATGCGCGTATCGACCACAAGCGCGTCTTCCCGCTCGAACTCTCCACGATGCCAGGCTTTGCAGGAAGCAGCGCATACTACTTGCGCTACATGGATCCGCGCAACGATGAAGCCCTTGTCGCACCCGACGTAGATGCATACTGGAAAGACGTAGACCTATACGTCGGAGGCTCAGAGCATGCCACGGGACACTTGATTTACTCTCGTTTCTGGAACAAGTTCCTCTTCGATATCGGAGCTTCGTGCGTCGAAGAGCCGTTCAAGAAGTTGGTCAACCAAGGTATGATACAGGGACGTTCCAACTTTGTGTATCGTATCAAAAACACCAATACATTCGTGTCGCACGGCCTCAAAGCGCAGTACGATGTGACACCCATTCACGTGGATATCAACATCGTGCAGAACGATATACTCGATGTTGAGGCTTTCCGCAATTGGCGTCCCGAATACGCCGACGCTGAGTTTGTACTCGAAGACGGTAAGTACGTGTGCGGATGGGCGGTAGAGAAGATGTCCAAGTCGATGTTCAACGTGGCCAATCCAGACCACATCATAGCCCGCTACGGCGCGGACACGTTGCGTCTGTACGAAATGTTCTTAGGCCCTATCACGCAGAGCAAGCCTTGGGATCAGAACGGTATAGATGGTTGCGCACGCTTCCTGCGCAGGGCATGGAACTTATATTTCGACAAGGAAGGCAAACTGGCCGTCACCGACGAAGCGCCCATCAAGGAAAGTCTCAAGAGCATTCATAAACTCATCAAGAAAGTGTCGCAAGACATGGAAGAGATGTCGTACAACACCAGTATCGCGGCTTTCATGATTTGTGTGGGAGAGCTGGCCTCGCAAAAGTGTCGCTCGCGCGCCGTCTTAGAACCATTAGTCGTGCTGCTCTCTCCCTTCACACCATTTGTGGCTTGTGAGTTGTGGCAACTCTTGGGACATGAAGAAATCGTGTTCGACGCTCCTTGGCCCGCATGGGACGAAGCCTATCTGAAAGAAGACACCGTGCGCATGGCAGTAAGTTTCAGCGGTAAGACGCGCTATACCATCGATGTGCCTGCCGACGCTACCAACGACGAGGTCGAAAAACAAGCCTTGGGACACGAGTTGGCATCGCGCTATCTCGAAGGCAAACAGTTGATAAAAATTATCGTTGTGCCTAAGCGTATTGTCAACATCGTAGTGAAATAATCTTCATGCCGTATCAGTGGCTCTACTGTGCAGCGTGTCTCAAAGATAAAAACTTCACATTATTCTTCGTGCTTTAGAGAAACCGATGAACTGTGTATCTGAACCAGACATTCTCAGCAGTCTGCCGCCAGCTAATTTGTACGTAGCACACATTCTATTGTTATGACAACCATTAAGACCAACTACTTTCAAGAAGCTCGTGACTACATCTCCATCACCATCGGATTGTTGATGTACGCTACGGGAGTTACGTGTTTCCACCTTCCCTATCAGATTACCAGTGGAGGAGTGGCAGGTATCGGAGCGTTATTGTTCTATGGCTTTAACTTCCCGCAAGCCTATACGTTCTTTATCATCAATATCTTCTTGCTCATCCTTGCCATCAAAGTATTGGGGTGGCGCTTCTGTATCAAAACGATTTATGCCGTAATCACGCTGACCATCTTCCTTGAGATGATGCGTTATGCTATGATGGGATACGCCCAAACCCACACAGAATTGGTGACATCGCCCCAGGGTTTGCCACAGATTGTGAAGAACGATGCCTTCATGTCTTGTATCTTGGGCGCAGCCATTGAGGGTATCGGACTGGGTATCGTGTTCCTCAATAACGGCTCGACGGGTGGCACGGATATTATTGCCGCCATTGTCAATAAGTATCGTGACATCACTTTAGGGCAGGTGATTATGTTCTTTGACATCTTGATTATCACCAGCAGCGGCTTGCTGCCAGGCGTAGGCATTCCCGAGATGCTCTATGGCTATTGCACCCTCTTCGTAGCCAGCTTCGTGTTAGACTATGTGGTGGACCGCGGTCGTCAGTCTGTGCAGTTCCTTATCTTTTCCAGAAAGTACGGTGAGATAGCCGACGCGATAGCTTCCACGGGACGCGGCGTGACAGTGCTGCAAGGCGAGGGATGGTACACCCATACCGAGCGTAAGGTGCTTGTGGTCTTGGCCAAGAAACGCGAAAGCACCAATATCTTCCGTTTCATCAAGAGCGTTGACCCCCAAGCCTTTGTCTCGCAGAGCAAAGTCATCGGTGTCTTCGGCGAAGGTTTTGATGTCATCAAGGCCAAGGCCGCCAAGAACAAAGATACCCAGAGCAAAGCGTAGGGTAGGGAGTACATATTCAAGCCCCGTTCATTACGCTCCTTCTCTACAAACCTTAGTTACAGATAGTTTCTTTCAAAGATAAAAACTTTTCTCACGTCAGCATGAAACTCACCGTCGCTGCTCAGGGTGGCCTATGTAATCGTTTGAGGGTGTTGCTTAGCACCTTAGCCTTTGCTGAGCGCGAACAGGTGCCGACTCGCTTAGTTTGGCATCCTGA
>JAFVCB010000009.1 GCA_017479555.1 Bacteroidaceae bacterium
CTATATTGTTCCCGAAATGGTTACCGCTGCCTACAAGACAGGTGTCCTCATGGAAGGAAGCCTCGGCATCGATAGCAGCAAGACCGTAAGTTCTGAGGACGGCTCTGGTGGCTGGACTCGTCAACAAATTTGGATTGACGAGGAGGAATAAGCCCCACGCCCTTTCGGTAATTTGCCCGAAAGATGATATAAACCAATCTCTCCCCCGTAGGCGAACCTGTGGGGGAGATTGGTTTTTTAGGGGTTTGGTGGATTAGTTTGCCAGTTATACAGGGTTGCGCTTTGGCCCTTTCACGGCGAATCTTAGGTGTACACCAATACCCAAGGCCATGCCTTGGGCTGGTAGCAGGTTGCCCCTTTGGGGCGCACAAAACCGATAGTCAAACCACACGAAAATCCGCATCGCGCAGGCAACGGCCTGAAAGGCCAATAAGCTACCAGCCTTTTAAAAAGGCGATGCTGCATGCCGTTTGTGTTGTTTAATTTTGAATAAAATTTTGAATAATTTCTGCGCGAAGCGCACCCGTAAATCACGCACAAACAACGGCCTGAAAGGCCAATGAGCGATTAGCCCAGGGCAACGCCCTGGGGACAGTGCACGCTACAAACGCGCCCTGCAAGGGCAAAAGCAATTAAGCAACCAGCCCTTCAAAAACATTCATTCCAAGGCGATGCTTCATGCCGTTTGTCTTGTTTAATTTTGAATAAAATTTTGAATAATTTCTGCGCGAAGCGCACTCCTAACGCGCACAAACAACGAGGCTGTGTCATAATAGAAGAAGTCGCCCAAATGGGCGAGAAATCTTACAAATTTTGACAAATCTCTCAAAATAATAATATTGAAACCCAAATTGTTAGATTTGAAAAGATTTGTAGGATTTCTGCGCGAAAGCGCACTCAATGAATTGTGACACACCCTCTATGAGCAATTAGCCCAGACAGCAGAACTGTTTCTACACGCATACGGCGGCTATTATTTACTTTGCATCGAGCGCAAGCAGATAGCCGAGTTTGTAGGTCTGAAAAAGGATGAGGGAGGGCCTACTACTCATCAGTTGACGACGGATGAGGGGTTTCAGTAGTCTGAAAATAGCACGCGCCATTCCTGCTACATGCCACGCGCGGAGGCGAAGGGCAAGGCGCGAGAGCGCTATCTGTTGCTGCACAGTGGGCGGAAGCCCAGCGAGGATGCGGATGGCCGCCTCGATGTGCGCTAAAAAGTGTGCATTGCTGTCAATGCCCGTATGGAGCAGAGGCGTATCGATATGAAGCACGCGAAATTCCTCCTCTTGCAAGCGGAGTCCAAACAATACATCCTCGTATCCATACTCACGGATGTGTTCATCGAACTGCACGCGCTCCATCACGCGACGATGCACCAAGAGTTGAAAGGTAGAGAGATGGGCATACGGGTGTTGGTTGCGCCAATGTGCGGCACGCTTTCCTGCTCGCTCGGCTGCAGTCTCATAGCGATAGCGTAGTTCGCAGCCCTTAGGTGCAGGAGGCGGGAGGTTCGTCAGTCGTCCGCAGACCACATCTGCCTGCGACGCGGCGACAAGATAGGCTGCCAAGAAATCGTCAGCCACCACCTCCGCATCGCTATCTATAAACAACATAAGGTCGCTCTTTGCCAAGCGATAGAGCAGATTGCGCACCCGCGCACGACCTATATTCTCTTGGAGCGCAAAGACATATACCGATGCAAAACGTTCGAGGGCAATGGTCTGCTGTCGTAGGGCTTCATCGCTACTGCCATCGTCCACAACGATGATTTCTACATCGCCTACGCTTCGCGCCTGTTGCGACAGTGCAGAGACGAGCCTTTCTGGACTAAAATGGAACGTGGGGATAAGCACCGACAAGATGGGTTGCGCCATACGCTCCTTAGACGAAGCATGGAGCATATTCGTAGAGCCGCAACTTATGTCTGTGTGTTCCATCTTTCGTTTGTTTTGTTGCAGACTTATGTTCATTATGGCAGGCGGCAGGCAAGCATGGTCTGCTCGGATAATTACACGCAAAAGGTTGTCCAGTCGCTACCTTCTACTCGCCAAATCCATACGAAAACAAACTTTGCTTGGCGACTTGCCGCAAAGAGCCTTTATCGCCCAACTCCCCCACCCTATTCTTGTTGTCGCGGAACAGATGTGGTGCGAGGGGCTGGGTATATTATTCTAAGTAGAAATACTCCTCATCGTCGGGACGGTCGGCCTCGTCCTCTCTACGCGTAGCTGCGGCAGGCTGCTGGCTTGGCGGCAAGAGGTTGCCATGCTGATCAAGCAGTCCGTACGTGGTAGTGAGCACGCGAAACTCTGTGCGTCGGTTCAAGGCATTACAGATAGCCTGCTGCGCGCTGTCGAGTTGTAGGATATATGCCTCGGTGAGCGTATCGCCTTCGTGCAAGAAGGTGTAGGTCTCAGCCAACTTCTTGGTGACGACCTTGGGTTGTGCCTCGCCATAGCCGCAAGCCACCAAGCGCGCCGAGTCTACATCGTGGGCTATGAGATAGTCCACCACGCGCTGCGCCCGTCGCCACGACAGACCAAGGTTGAACGTGTCGCTACTCACATAGTCGGTATGGGCAGCAAGTTCTATGGTGATATGAGGATTCTCCTTGAGCGTGCCTACGAGTCTGTTGAGCGCATCGATGCTCTCGGGCAGGAGGTCGGCCTTGCCAAACTCATAAAAGATGCCACGCACCAGCACGGGGATATTCATCGAGGGCAAAGGGAATTGCAACACATATTGATACTCCTCAGTCGTAGTATGGTCGGCGCGCAGCTCGTTCTGCACGCTGAGGTAGTCCTTGCAAACGGCTAAGAAGACGTAGTTCACGCCAGGCGTTACTTCGTGTTCAAAAGACCCATCGCTCAGCACGCCCAACTTCTCGTTCGTGCCGTCGTCGCCCACCATGTAGACCTGCGCCTCGGGTAGTTCGTAACCGTCGCGCTCGTAGACCCATCCCTTGACCGTATGCAGCATCTCGGGATAGCTGAAACTATAGATTTTGTCCCAACCTCGTCCGCCCGTGCTGCGATTGCTGCTGAAGAAACCGCGCTTGTGCGTACCCTCGAATGTCATGCCAAAATCGTCGCCCTGCGAGTTCATCGGCGCAGGCAGGTGTTCCACACTCCAGTGTTGCGTCAGCGTGTCTTCGTAGGCGCAGTACAGATCCAAGCCGCCCATTCCGCCGCGTCCGTCGGTCGAGAAATAGAGTTCGCCATTGGGACGTACCGTCGGGAACATCTCGTTGCCCGCCGTGTTGATGTCGGGGCCGAGGTTCTCGACTGCCCCCACACCATGTCCTGTCAAGGGTACGCGCCAAATGTCGTAACCACCGTAGCCGCCTGGCATATCACTGACAAAGTAGAGCCAGTTGCCATCGGCACTGGGTGCAGGATGCGCATAACTGGAAAGAGTGTCGGCGGTGAGCTTCAGAAACTGAGGCTTGCCCCACGCGGCATCGCTGCGCTGGCTGGTCCATATCTCTGCCATGCGCGGATATTCGGGGTCGGTGCGACACATGGTGAGGTACATCGTCTTGCCATCGGCACTGAACGCACATGCTCCCTCGTCGTAGTCGGTATTGAGGTCGCCCTCTACGGTCTGCGGGCGAAGCCAGTTGCCGCGCTCATCTTGCTTGGCAAACCATATATCGCCAGGCATATCCCCTGTTACACCGCTGAGGTCGTCACCCGTGACTTGCCGACGTGTGGTGCTGAAATAGAGCTGTGGCACATCGCCTGGCAGCCATGCTGGACTGTAGTCGGCGCGTGTGCCATTGAACAAAGCCTCTTGCTTCACCGTCCAAGCCGAACCCTCTGCTTTGAGGCGTGCGGCCTCGTCGCAGGCGGCCAAGCCACGCTGTGCGGCTTCGTCGTTGGGGTGTGTCTCTAAGTATTGTTCGTAGGCACGCGCGGCACTCTTGTAGTCGCCTTGGTAGCGAAACATATCGCCTTGGCGCAACAAAGTGAGGGTGTCGGTCAGCCCAAAATGCTCCGCGCTGCGATAAGCACCGAGGGCGCGTGCCGTGTAGCCATAGGCGCGAAAGCACTCGGCCATCTTGTATTGCAGCAGGGCGCGCCGTGGCTTGTCCTTGACGGCGGTGAGGTTATAGGCGCGCCTGTATTGGCCAGCAGCCTCGGCATATTCGCCCAGCGCGAGGGCAGCATCGCCGCGACGCTCTGACTTCTCAGACGTGGCACACGCGCTGAGCATGAGCAGCAGTGCGAGTGCAAGAAAGACTATATGAGAAAGGCGTACCATAATCCCAAATCGCTCATTAGGGTTTGTCGGGTCATCACAAAACACATCCCGTCGGCCTCATTACCGAGTGGGGAGTATCATATATATAAACCCCAAAACTCCTGATTTATTGTGTAGTCCGAAAGAAAAAGGAGGGAAATGATAAGGGCGCGCGGCCTGCGAAGCGCAAGCCTACAATGGGATACGTACCTCGCTACAGCACCGCCTTTTTGCGATACTTGCTTTCGCCCTCATCACCGAGCATGGATAGGTAGGAGGCATTAGTTCCTTTTTAGTCGGATTTAGTCGGATTTAGTCGGATTTAGTCGGATTTAGTCGGATTTTTTACTTCGTACCACGACAATCCTTTCAAAGAAACAGCACCATCCTCTTTTAATTCTTTAAGGATATTTCCCAACAAACGGAGATTTTGCTCTTTCGACTTATTGCTTGGCATTGCGACTTTCAGATACTCATAGATACTGTCACGCATAGTACCATCCTCACCTGCATTCTGAATAAATTGCAATGTCATTTGTTTTAGTTTTGAACGCTCCAAGCCACGAACACGAGTATATTCTGGCAACTGGTGCGTCATCTTTGCACCGCCTTTTTGCGATACTTGCTTTCGCCCTCATCGCCGAGCATGGATAGGTAGGAGGCATAGCGCGACGGAGCGATGAGGTTGACTTGCACGGCTTGGCGCACGGCGCACCCAGGTTCGTGTGTGTGTGTACAACCTCCGTAGCGACAGGCATTGCTTACGGCAAAGATGTCGCGAAAGTAGTGGCACACCTCAGCGGGTTTGAAGTCGTACGTACCAAAGCCTTTGATGCCTGGAATATCGATAATCGCACCGCCATCGCTC
>JAFVCB010000010.1 GCA_017479555.1 Bacteroidaceae bacterium
ACGTCGCACGACCTCTATTTGTCATACAAAAATACGCATAATATTACACATCGCTAAGCTCTCCGATACACTTCTTTACTAAAAGGAAAGAGAGCGAAGCCATTTACCAATACCCTATGAGCTTAAAGATTGTAGTACTTGCCAAGCAAGTGCCCGACACACGAAATGTAGGATCAGACGCGATGACCCCCGAAGGAACGGTGAATCGCTCTGCACTGCCCGCTATTTTCAATCCCGAAGACATGAATGCCCTCGAGCAAGCCCTGTTGCTCAAGGACGCAGACCCTCAGACCAACGTGCAGATTGTCACGATGGGTCCTCCCCGCGCCACCGACATCATTCGCGAAGGCCTCTTTCGCGGCACAGATGGCGGTGTGTTGCTCACCGACCGCGCTTTTGCTGGAGCCGACACGCTGGCCACCAGCTATGCCTTGGCCACAGCCATACGCAAGATGGGACTTCCCGACATCGTGATAGGTGGTCGTCAAGCCATCGATGGAGACACCGCACAGGTGGGACCCCAGGTGGCACAAAAGTTGGGCTATAATCAAGTGACCTACGTCACCAGCATCGACAAGGTAGAAGACGGAAAAATCACCGTCACACGCCATATCGACGGTGGCGTAGAGCGTGTAGAAGCTCCGCTGCCCATCCTGCTCACCGTAGGAAGCGAGGCTGCACCATGTCGTCCGCAGAATGCCAAGTTGGTCATGAAATACAAGCGTGCCACCACGCCCATCGAACGCCCAGCAGACGGCACACTCCCCTATGCCGAGGAGTACGAGAAGAAGCCCTACCTCACCATCACACAGTGGAGCGTAGCCGACGTTGATGGCGACCTGACCCAATGCGGACTTTCTGGCTCTCCCACCAAGGTGAAAGCCGTTCAGAACATCGCCTTCAAGGCTAAGGAGAGCAAGGTGCTCAGCGCGTCCGACAAAGATGTGAACGAGTTGGTACAAGAATTGTTGAACGAAAAGATTATAGGATAAATTATGGCCGCTGTTTTTGTATATATAGAACTCGAAGGCACAAAGGTGCAAGAAGTATCCCAAGAACTCCTCACCAAAGGTCGCAAGTTGGCCAACGAACTCGGTGTGCAGCTCCAAGCCGTGGTAGCTGGTACGGGTATCAAAGGCCAAGTAGAGCAACAGATACTGCCCTACGGCGTAGACAAACTCTTTGTGTTTGACGGTGAAGGTCTGTTCCCCTACACCTCCAAGCCCCACACCGATATCCTTGTCAACCTCTTCAAGCGTGAGCAACCCCAAATCTGTCTGATGGGTGCCACGGTGATAGGCCGCGATCTCGGTCCTCGTGTCAGCTCCTCGCTGACCAGCGGACTCACCGCCGACTGCACAGGACTGGAGATAGGCGACTACGAAGACAAGCGTGCAGGCAAAACCTACAAGGACTTGCTCTATCAGATACGCCCCGCATTTGGCGGAAACATCGTTGCCACCATCGTCAATCCCGACCATCGTCCACAGATGGCCACCGTACGCAGCGGTGTGATGAAAGCCGAAGTACTCGACCCCGACTACAAGGGCGAGGTGGTCTATGAGAACGTAGCCGACTTCGTACCCGCCGAGGACTATGTGGTCAAGGTGATAGAGCGCCATGTAGAAGCTGCCAAGCACAACCTCAAAGGTGCATCCATCGTCGTAGCTGGCGGATATGGCGTAGGCAGCAAAGACAACTTCGATTTGCTCTTCGAACTCGCCCGCTTGCTCCACGGCGAGGTAGGTGCCAGTCGTGCCGCTGTAGATGCAGGATTCTGCGACCACGACCGACAGATAGGCCAAACGGGTGTCACCGTGCATCCCAAAGTATACATCGCCTGCGGCATCTCGGGGCAGATACAGCACATCGCAGGCATGCAAGATTCTAAGATCATCATTTCTGTCAATTCAGACCCCAACGCACCCATCAATAAGATTGCTGACTACGTCATCAATGGCACAGTAGAAGAGGTCGTTCCGAAATTGATAAAGTACTATAAGCAGAATTCTAAATAAAAAACCTCACTCCAGCCCGTTCATTCCAAATAGAGCGGGCGGAGGTTAGGCTCATCGTTATGGCAAACTACTATACAGACCATCCTGAGATAGGTTTCCACCTGAACCATCCCGAAATGCGCAAAGTCGTAGATTTGCGCGAAAAGAACTACGAAGATAAGGACAAGTTCGACTATGCCCCTGTGGATTTCGACGACGCGATAGAGAACTATCGTCGCATCCTTGAGATTACAGGAGATGTGGCCGCCAATGTCATCGAACCCAATAGCGAGAGTGTAGACCTCGAAGGGCCACACCTCGAGAACGGACGCATGATCTATGCCTCCAAGACGGTAGAGAACATCGATGCTACGCGCAAGGCAGGACTATGGGGCGTTTCGATGCCCCGACGCTACGGCGGTCTCAATCTGCCCAATGCTGTCTTCTCCATGCTCAGCGAACTCATCTCGGCAGCCGATGCTGGATTTCAGAATATATGGAGCTTGCAGTCGTGTATAGACACCCTCTACGAGTTTGGTTCTGAGGAGCAACGCCAAGCCTTTATACCCCGTGTATGCCAAGGCGAGAGCATGTCGATGGACCTCACCGAGCCCGACGCAGGTTCAGACCTTCAGCGTGTGATGCTGCGTGCTACACGTGACGAAGAGAACGACTGCTGGCGACTCAACGGTGTGAAACGCTTCATCACCAACGGAGATTCAGACATCCACCTCGTGCTCGCACGTAGCGAGGAGGGCACAACAGATGGACGCGGCCTCTCTATGTTCATCTACGACAAGCGCGACGGCGGAGTAGATGTACGTCACATCGAACACAAGCTCGGCATTCACGGCTCGCCCACCTGTGAGCTCACCTACAAGAACGCCAAGGCACAGCTCTGTGGCTCTACACGAATGGGACTCATCAAGTACGTCATGGCACTCATGAACGGCGCACGCCTCGGCATAGCCGCTCAGAGCGTAGGACTTTCGCAGGAAGCCTACAACGAAGCCCTCTCGTACGCACAAGATAGGCAGCAGTTCGGACAAAAGATAGTGAATTTCCCTGCTGTATATGACATGCTGAGTCGTATGAAGGCCAAGCTCGATGCGGGTCGCTCCCTGCTCTATCAGACAGCCCGCTATGTGGATATATACAAGTGCCTCGAAGACATCCAGCGCGACCGTACCTTAACCCCAGAGGAAAGGGCAGAGATGAAGAAATATCAGCGCTTGGCAGATGCCTTTACTCCCGTGGCAAAAGGTATGAACTCCGAGTATGCCAATCAGAATGCCTACGACGCTGTGAGCGTACACGGCGGTTCGGGATTCATCATGGAATACAAGAGCCAACGCCTCATGCGCGATGCGCGTATCTTCTCTATCTATGAAGGTACTACACAGCTGCAAGTCGTAGCCGCCGTGCGCTATATCACCAACGGCACATACCTCACGATTATCCGCGAAATGCTGGAGCGCGAAGTGAGTGAGGAGTTGCGCCCCTTGCAAGCCCGTGTGGCTGCTATGGTAGATAGCTATGAGCAGAGCATCAACAGCGTGAAAGAGGCCGCAAATGGCGAGCTGCACGACTTCTTGGCACGCCGTCTCTATGACATGACGGCCGAAATCATCATGTCGCTGCTCATTCTCGACGATGCTACACGAGCTCCCAAACTCTTTGCTAAGTCCGCCAACGTATATGTGCGTATGGCCGAGGAGAACGTGGCAGGCAAAGCGGCCTACATCAAAAACTTTGTAGCCGACGACCTCGCTGCATTTAGGGCATAAGTCCCCGCTCGTCGTGCTTGCGCGACTACACAAACTATCCGCCCGCATTTGGAAGCAACCAAGTGCGGGCGGATTTTATCTCAAAATGGTCGTTAGGCCGATAAAGGGTTTATGGAATTCATCCTTTGAGCTTACTGCGCTTTTCGCTTCGGATTGCGTGGAAACCAACCTCGTTCCACGCGCTTCTTTTGCTCAAAGAGCTCGTGTATGCTCCATAAGCACGAGAACCCTACAACGCCGAGCAGACATGCGCCAAACGTGTGCGGACAAAAGAAAGCTGCCGTGATGGATGCGATGCCTATCAGCAGAAAAACCCACCAAGGGCGTGTGCCGAAATAGTATTCGGTCTTGATGACGATGGGATGAAAGACACCGATTATGAGGAAAGTACACAGACCGAGCAGAGGTCCTGTGAAAGAGACTGTCATACGATAGATATACT
>JAFVCB010000077.1 GCA_017479555.1 Bacteroidaceae bacterium
ATAGAAATCCTTGTCGTCTTTACCAAGATTCTCAAGATGAATGTAATTATAACCGAACGATACATCGTGCCCCCAATATTTAGTGCCACCAGAAACATCTTTAACGAGCAATCCTGTAGCATTGAGGGGGCTACGCTCAAATGCCCATACAGAACCTGCGGCAGTGAAATTACCTAAGTCATCTAAATAAGCACTTGTGTTGGCAAGATACTTTCCTTCACCAACGGCCATGTTTCCCAACTTGACACCCCCGGTAGTGGCTTCTACAAAGAACAAATAGCCAGAGATAGGGTACGTTTTAGAGCCATACTTATAAGTTTCAATCGAGGAACGAGACCACAGACGATCTGAATGGTCATCATGAAACATGTACTCGCCCGTGGAGGCATTTCGCACCAAGTAATAGACTCGGTTTCCCGCCTCGCTGTTCACAGGGATGGATGCGCGCTGCGCAAATAGGCTATTTAGCCCCCCCCCCCGCAAAAATCATGAGAAAAGCAAAAATGAATGATTTATTCATACTAAAACAATTTTAATCGCGTAGAAAGAAAATTCCACCTCTACTATATAGTGGCGCAAAAGTAAGAAATATTTACAAACAATTTCGCAAAAATGGAAAATAACTGTTTGGGCAAAGCGGGCATCAGAATCAGAAAATTACCCCCCCCGATAAGAAATATAGAACAACGGATGAGCAAATATTGCAGTCAAGGAACGAAAAACGCGAAATATAGAACAGCAAAAAGAATCTCCGCCATACGCAAACGAATATAAACTTTTGAAAATCTAACTTAGCAAACTACGAATTATTAGAGGGCGAATGGCGAGTTTGGCGACAAATAGGCTTCTTCTACTAATCAAACTACCCTCGCGGTAGAACGTGAGGGCAGGAACTGCAACGGAGCATTATGTAGATATATGCGAAACCAAAGAGGATGGTTTAGCTATAATGCATGATGGCTTTGAAATCGGCAAGTTTTATAATGTTCGTTTGTATGGTACTGTTTGAGGTCTGTCAAATTTCGTATCTTATAGCTCGCACCTCATCCATAATCTCCGCTTCACTGATGCTTGGAGTCTGCGAACGCGTGCTTACGAAGCAATCGAGCAACTGTTCTCGCGTTACTGCCTGCCATCCGAACTTACGGATAAGCGCTCGAAACAGCGACCAGTCCTCGGCTGGCACTTTCACATAAACACCTTGTGTCTGTACGTTGTTAACTGCTGTAATCATTTTCTTTGTCGTTCTATTCGTTTTACGGCTGCAAAGTTACTGCATCTCGGGAGAACAATCTCAAAAGCTTGCTTTTGGCTTGTTCTCCTCTCGATTTATCGTAACTTTGCACCAAAAGGGAGAGTGCTTTGGCGCTTTCGGACAACAAAACACCTTATCGTTTCCAATCTCGAACAAATATGCGTCCGCTCATCATCAACGATCCTGTTTATGGCTTCACTACTGTGCCGCGCGGCATGCTGTGCGACATCATCGCACACCCTTGGTTTCAACGTCTGAGTCGCATACGCCAATTGGGGATGTCGGCCATGGTCTATCCTGGTGCACAACACACGCGGGCGGCACACAGCATCGGCGCTTTCCACCTCATGCAGGAGGCACTCCGAGGATTGATGGAGCGCGGCGAATTCTTGTTTGCCTCGGAGGTAGAAGCCGCCGAAGCGGCCATACTCTTGCACGACGTGGGACATGGGCCTTTCTCGCACGTACTCGAAAGCACGCTCCTCGACGGCGCTTCGCACGAAGACATTTCGCTCAAGATGATGGAGGTGATGAACCGCGAAATGCAAGGCGCGCTGACCCTCTCTATTCAAATCTTCAAGGACGAACACCCCAAACTGTTCCTTCACGAACTGATTAGCTCGCAGTTGGATGTGGACCGGTTGGACTACCTTAATCGCGACAGCTTCTTCTGCGGGGTGCGCGAGGGAGCTGTGGGTGCGGACAGGCTTATCGCTATGATGCGCATTGTAGATGGTCACCTCGCGGTCGATGCCAAGGGGCTCTACACCGTAGAGAACTATCTCACCTCGCGCCGCGTGATGTATTGGCAAGTCTATCTGCACAAGACGGTAGTCAGTGCAGAAGAAGTGCTGCGCCAAGCCCTACGCCGCGCCAAATATTTAGCCGAGTCTGGCGCATCGCTGTTTGCCCCGCCTGCGCTCCATTACTTCCTGCATGCGCCGACTGCGACGCGGCACGAAGATGAGTGGCTCGAAGCCTACACGACGCTCGAGGACAACGATATTCTCTCGGCCTTGAAAGTGTGGCAGCAACACCCCGATCGCACACTCGCTCGCCTGTCGCAAATGTTCATACGTCGCCAACTCTTCAAGGTGGAGGTATATCCAGCCGAAATACCTCAAGAACGCATGGCTCAAATTCGCGAAGCCCTCAAACAGGCGTGGCAACTCACTGAAGAAGAATGCGCGTACTTCATCCACACCGTGAGTGTGGGTACATCGCTCTACGACTCCACACACGGCGGCATCAGCATCGTGCAGCGCGACGGTACATGCGCACCGCTCCCCACCCTCTCCACCATCGTACACGACGAAGGCGCTACAGGCGAACACAAGGCCTATTTGCTCTATCCGCGCGGCATCATCGATTGACCTACAAGCCTACGCCGCCTCCCCGCTCCCTTATATCCATCAAACTACAACCCACATGCGGACGCAGAAGGTGCTTCTGCTTCCGTATAAATACGCAGGCGCGGCAGCCTGCGGTGCTTTCGCGTGGCGAAAAAAACACGCCGCTTCGTTCGAGCATGCGAGGCATAATTGGCAACGACTTCAAGCTTTCTGACCGCGTCCGTTGAATATTGTTCCACGTTGGGTCAATTCTATAAACTAAGCCTAAGTTTTCACGAACTTAGGCTAAATTTGTATAAACTAAGGTTAAGTTTCTAAAAACTTAAGCTTGATTTATAAAACGGATTGCACGCAGCCAAACTTCTGCCCTATTGCTCAAAGAATGCGCGCTACATCTCATATTATCAGCCCTTTTTGTGCATTCAAAATGGGTACAAAACAGACCTCAGAAAGTTAAAGAATGTTAATGGGGGGGGTAATTCGGCATTTATAGGTTTAATCTCTAAATTTGCGCCAAATAATTGGCGAAAGGCCTCTCTTGGCATCTTGAAACTATGCGCCTATAAGCTAACATGCAATCCATTCACTTATATAACCCTTAAACAACATGACATTGATGAAAAAGTATCTTTCCCATGCGGCCTTTGCGCTGATGATGGCTGCAAGTGTATTTAGCCTCGCCTCGTGCGGCGGCGACGATGACGACAATAACAATGGCGATGACCCGAATTCAAGCACACTCACTCCCGCTGGCCGTGCTGCCGTGGCTGTAGACCTCGGGCTGCCGAGCGGCACGCGCTGGGCCGACCGCAACGTGGGTGCCGACAAGCCTCAAGACGCTGGCTACTTATTCGCATGGGGCGAGACGGCACAAAAGAACACATACAATTGGGATAGCTATAAATGGTACGCGGATGAAGATGTTTTCACCTATACAGGTTCTGTTCTTGACCCTAAAGACGATGCAGCCCGCGCCAACTGGGGCGGCAACTGGCGCTTGCCTACGCAAGAAGAATTGGAAGAGCTCCGATACTACACAAACTATGAATGGGTGGTGAACTACAATAACACGGGTATCAACGGTTATAAATTCACCAACATGAGCGATCCCTCAAAGTTCATCTTTATGCCTGCAGCAGGCTACTCGCTCGATACTAATATCAGGTACGTTGGTAGAGTGGGCAGCTATTGGGGGAGTACATTAGATAAGGACTCAAGAGCCGCGACACTGGTCTTCGACGATACCGATGCGGATTCAGATGTGAATTACACAGCGCCCTACGTAGGTCAGAGTGTGCGCCCCGTGCAGTGATGAGAGCCAAAGTTCAGCACTTTTTCAAAATTATTCATTCGGCTCATCCCTTTCTTTGCGAAGCAAGGTAATGTGCGTTGAGTTCAGAAAAAAATACCATTCACTTATATAACCCTTAAACAACATTACTTTCATGAAAAAGTACCTTTCCTTTGCAGTCTTCTCTATGCTGATGGCTGCAAGCGTGTTTGCCCTCGCCTCGTGCGGTGGCGACGATGACGATGATGGCGATGACCCTCAAGAGCAAGCTGAGGAAAACGGCTCTGACGAAGATAATAATGACGAGGATGAATCAAAACCAAAACCTCTCACTCCTGCGGGCCAGGCAGCAGTAGCGGTAGACCTCGGGCTGCCGAGCGGCACGCTCTGGGCCGACCGCAACGTGGGTGCAGACAAGGCCGAAGAGCCCGGTGACTATTTCGCTTGGGGCGAGACGGCTCCAAAGAACCGCTATAATCTGGATATTAGCTATAAATGGTTTACGGAAGAAGATAGGTTCACCAAGTACAAAGGCTCGGACGATGACAGATATGTTCTCGAGCTTAAAGACGATGCTGCCAATGCCAACTGGGGCGGGAGCTGGCGCATGCCTACGCGTGAAGAGTTATTAGAACTCCTGAGCTACACGAATATACAATTTGTGAAGGACTACAATAACACGGATATAGACGGTTATAAGTTCATCAGCAAGAGCAATCCCTCTAAGTTCATCTTTCTGCCTGTAACGGGCTACAAAGATGGCACTTCACACATCATGCCAGATTACTATGGTGAATACTGGACAAGTTCGCTCAGTACGGAACACGTTTCCGTGGCTGACATGCTGTTCTTCACACGGGACGATGCTCCGGCAAAGCAATGGCACAATCGCGTTAGCGGCCTGAGTGTGCGCCCCGTGCAACAAGCCTCAGAATAGCAGAAGCATCATCCACGGTGCAGCTTGCAGGACTGCATAAGAAAGTGGGTGTAGCTATAAAAACATGAAACGAACCCCGAGAGTTCTATGTCAAACTTTCGGGGTTCGTTTTTACTTTCAGCTGAGGGTGTGTCAAAATTCTTTGAGTGCGCTTGCGCGCAGAAATCTTTATGATTGTAGCCCTCAACGAGTTCGGCTATGTTTTTGGAGTATTCCTCAATGTCCTCCAAGCTCCCTTTATCCTTGGCTCTTTGGCTGTCGCCTTCTTCTGTCACGACTCGGCCATTCAAGCATACTTGATGGTGCTCGCTACTCCATCAGTTCTCTCATAAATCAGTATTTTATCACGATTGGCAGTTTCTGCGGCGTATGGGCGGAGTGTTCCTTCCACAACGAGGTCTACCTCGCGACCCAGCAATTCTCGCAAGTCCATCAGCATGCCTCCTTGCGTGAAGAGCGTAAATGGTTTACCCGAATAGTCGGGTACGAAAAGAATGTCCACGTCGCTCTTTGGTGTCTCCTCGCCACGAGCGAAAGAGCCAAAGAGCCATGCCTTTAGAACGGGTTGCGTCTTGAAGTACTCGGCTATTTTCTCGTTCATTACTTGCGTACTCATAACTGACGTGTGTTTCTATCTATTCATCATTCTCGCCCCAAAAATAAGAAGGATTTTCAGAACGAGCAAGGAAGGACGCGATAAACACATGAAGAAGAAAAGAACTCCCGCCGTGTACGAACCGCGACAAGCGTTTCTTTAGAAGAAATAAGCCTATTGCCAACAAAAGAGTGCATCTTGGCGCACATGTAAAAGCCCCCAAGGGAGGGGTACTCCGATGGGGGCTTAGGCTATGAGCGTAGTGTGAGAACGCTCTGTGCGATTAGAGAAGACGACGTGCGCCATCGCCGATGACTACATCGATGACGATAGGCTTCTTGCCGTATTTCTCTTCAAACTTTTCAACCACGACTTTCTTGAAGTTGGGTGCAAGTTCGTCGGCTACGAGATTGATGGTGCAGCCACCGAAGCCGCCGCCCATGATGCGCGATCCTGTCACACCTGCTTCCTTGGCTATCTCGTTGAGGTAGTCGAGCTCTTCGCAGCTTACTTCGTACTCCTGCGACAGACCGTGGTGGGTCTCGTACATCATTTGACCTACGGTCTCGTAGTCTCCAGCCTCGAGGGCATCGCAGACTTTCAGCACGCGGTCTACTTCACCGATGACGTAGCGAGCGCGCTTGTACTCTACTTCGTCAACCTTATCCTTCACCTCTTCGAGCATGTCGTAGTTGGCATCGCGGAGGCTCTTCACTTCAGGATGGTTCTGGGCGATGACCTCTGCCACGCGCTCGCACTGCAAACGACGCTCGTTATAGGGCGAACCCTTGAGTTCGTGCTTCACGCAGCTATTGACGAGGATGAGTTGGTAGCCTTGGGGATTCCAAGGGAAGTATGCTATTTCGCCGCTACGGCAGTCCATACGCATGAGGTGGCCAGCCTTGCCGAGACAGGAGATGGCTTGGTCCATGATGCCACAGTTCACACCGATATACTTATGCTCGGTGCGCTGGCCTACGCGAGCAAGCTCGAGGCGCTCTATCTTGTTCTCACCAAAGAGGTCGTTCAGCGCGAAAGCGTAGGTACTCTCGAGAGCAGCGGAGGAAGACATGCCTGCACCGAGGGGCACGTCGCCAGCAAAGGCGGTGTTGAAGCCCTCAACGGGTACACCGAGAGCCATCATCTCGCGACACACGCCGTAGATGTAGCGTGCCCAAGTAGCGTTGGGTCCTTTCTCGTCGTCAAGCGAGAACTGTACGCGATCCTTGAGGTCGATGGAGTAAGCATCAACGGTACGTGTGCCGTTGGGCTTAATCTCAGCTATCATACCCTGCTCTACTGCGCCAGGAAATACGTAGCCGTTGTTATAGTCTGTGTGTTCGCCAATGAGGTTGATACGGCCTGGGCTGGCATATACATTACCCGTGCTGCCGTCGAAGTGCTTGATAAAACGACTGCGAACGTCGTCGATAGTTAGTTTCATAAGTTTAGAGGTATTTTAAGGGAAGAAAGCGAAGCGTTGCACCGCTCTATGCGGCACTCGATGTGGTGCTTACGCAACTGCGACGATGGAGATGCGCAACGCTTCGTTTTCAAGATTTACATTGTTAGCGTTTACTCAGCTTTCTTGCTTACGCGACTACCTACGAGCGCATAGAAGAGGATGTAGGCGGCGCAGAATACAACAACCCAGTAGCTATTGATGTAGCCCACTGCATCTGCAACGGAGGCTTGAATAAACATCATCACTGCACAACCGAATACCATCGTCATGAAGATACCAGAAGCAATAGCAGTGTACTTACCAAGACCCTCTACAGCCATATTGAAGATAGCACCCCACATCACACTGGTGCAGAGACCAACGAGCAAGAAGGAGAAAATGCCAAGAGGAATATCGGACCATACTACTTCAAGCTTACCCCAGTCTACACCTGGGAAAGAAACGAGTACATCGTCGGGAGCAAACATACCGAAGAGTACAAGGCAGAGGGTTGCAATGCTTACGGTCGTTACCATCGTGCGACTGCTAACCTTGTCACCGATAGCAGCACCTGCGAAACGGCCAACAAGCATCATGAACCAATAAACGGCAACAATCATACCAACAGTAGCAGCAGGAATCTGTAAGCGAGCGTAGGTCTCAGGAGCGTTGAGATATTGCTGTACGAAGTTAGGCACACCTACCTCAATACCCATATAAAGGAAGATAGCCAATGCACCGAGAGCAAAGTGACGGTAGCTCATAGCGCCCTTGATGAGTTCCATCTTGACGGGGGCTTGTTCGGGTTCTTCAATCTTTGTGAAGAGAATGACAACAAAAGCCACAGCGAAGATAAAGAGAGCTATCATCAGTGCGGGCGTAGCATCGGCAATTTTAGCCTTTGTAGCATCGGCGATGAGTGCACCCATAAGGATGTAGCAGCAAACAGCAGCGGTAGAATTGAAGACACCACCAATCTGAATGAGCTGGTTGCCCTTATTGCCACCACCGCCAAGGAGGTTAAGCATAGGATTCACCACGCAGTTGAGGATACACATGGTCAGACCGCTGATGAAAGCACCGAGGAGGTACACACCAAAGACAACACCGATGTTAGAGCCATCGCCATTGTCGAGCAAGCCACTGCACCACTGGATGAGGATACCCACGATACCTACAACAAGACCGATGAGGGCAGTTTTCTTGTAACCGAACTTGGCGATGAGCATACCTGCAGGAATACCCATCACGAGGTAGGCCACGAAGTTACCGTAGTTACCTATCTGGGCGAGCACATTGCTGATTTCACCTTGGTTCTTGATGATGGTTGCCATGGGCGTACAGAGGTTCGTCACAAAGGCAATCATGGCGAAGAGCGCTATCATTACAATGATGGCTCCCCATTGTTTTGCTTGTTTAGCCATTAGATATTAGATTTATAAAAGTTATTAGATTGATTCGTGGCTTGTCGTCTGTGCGTCCAACTCGCTCCATTGGGATAGAGAACAAAGAGAAAGCGATCATGCAAAGACTGCAAAGGCGGTTGAGCGATAGGCTTCCTACTTTTCCTTTTGTTCCTACTGCTTTTGCGCACAAACGATGCCGCAAAGATAATAAACGAAATTTGTTCGTTTGCACTTCAAACAGCCTTTTTTGCTATCTTGACTATAAAAAAAAGAGAACGAAGCATGTCTGTTGTGACAGCTTCGTTCTCGGATATTTGTTAATAAGTATAGAATCAACCTTTTTCGTTAAGCCTGAAGAGCAGAGCTAAACTTGTTTCAGCTATGCCTTGGCGAGAAAAAGTCTGAGAAACGAACCTTACTCGGCGCGGAGCGTGAAGCGCTTGAAAGCGGTTACGGTGCACTCCTTGTCGGCCTGCTGGAGGTATTTGCCTACGGAGAAGCTACCATCCATGATGTAAGCCTGACGAAGCAAGCACTGCTCAGCGTAGAACTTGTTCATACGACCTTGGGCAATCTGCTCTACGAGCTTTTCGGGTTTGCCCTCTTCGCGGGTCTTCTCTACAGCAATCTTGAACTCTTGCTCGCGAATAGCCTCGGGTACGTCGTCCTTGTCGATGCTGACAGGATTCATAGCAGCTACCTGCATAGCTACGTTGTGACCGAACTCTTCGGCAACGACTTTGTTGAGTGCTACAAGCGTGCAGAGTTGGTTTTTGTTCTGGTGGTTGTAGGCTGAGATGTTCTCGCCCTCTACTGTGAGGTAACCGTCGAGCTCCATCTTCTCACCTGTAACACCGCTGCGAGCAGTTACCAAGGCGGGAACGGCTTGGCCGTCGATGGTCAAAGCATTGACTTCATCGAGCGTCTTGCAACGTGCTGCTACTGCAGCATCAAGGATTTGCTGAGTGAGCGCGATGAAATCAGCATTCTGTGCGACGAAGTCGGTTTCGCACTTCAAGGCAATGATAGCACCAAAGTTGCCATCAACCTTCACGAGTACACAACCCTCGCTGGCCTCGCGGTCGCTACGCTTTGCGGCAATAGCCAAACCGCGCTCGCGAATGAGTTCGCCTGCCTTCTCCATGTCGCCATCGGCATCTGCCAAGGCTTTCTTACAGTCTGCAAGACCTGCATTGGTCAAGGCACGGAGTTTCTTGATATCTTCTATGGAAATAGCCATAATTCTTTTTGGAGTATAAAAGTGGATAGTGAAAAAAGGGAGAGATACGCTTTTTCAGCGTATCTCCTTGGTGTTTAGTTTATTCTGCTGCAGGAGCTTCTGCTGCTTCAGCTGCAGGGGCTTCGGGAGCCTCAGCAACGGGAGTTTCAGCCTTCACTTCTTCTGCTGGAGCTTCGGCCTTTGGAGCTTCAGCGGCGGGCTTACGGGTGCGTCCGCTGGTGCGACGACGGCCACGACTGCTGCCAGCCTCGGCTTCGTTCTGCTGTGCGGCAGCGGCTTCGTCAGCCTTCTCGGCTTTGCGCTCTTCTTGTCCCTCCTTGATGGCTGCACAGCAAGCACCGAGGATAGTCTGTACGCTGGTGCTGGCATCGTCGTTGGCAGGAATCACGAAGTCTACGTTGTCGGGGTTGCTGTTGGTGTCAACGATAGCGAACACGGGTATGCCTAAGCGATTGGCCTCAGCTACGGCGATGTGTTCTTTCATCACGTCAACAACAAAGAGAGCAGCGGGCAGACGATTGAGGTCAGCGATGCTACCAAGGTTCTTCTCGAGCTTAGCGCGCTGGCGGCTAATCTGAAGCAACTCACGCTTAGAGAGATTGCTGAATGTACCGTCGGCTGTCATCTTGTCGATGGTAGCCATCTTCTTCACAGCCTTACGGATGGTGGGGAAGTTGGTGAGCATACCGCCTGGCCAACGTTCAGTAACGTAAGGCATACCTACACTCTTCGCAGCCTCAGCCACGATATCCTTGGCTTGCTTCTTGGTGGCTACAAAGAGGACACGCTTACCACTGCGTGCGATGCCCTTGAGTGCGTCGGCTGCGATATCAATCTTAGCAACCGTCTTGTGAAGGTCGATGATATGAATACCATTGCGCTCCATAAATATATAAGGAGCCATGGCGGGATTCCATTTGCGCTTGAGGTGACCAAAGTGACAGCCAGCCTCTAAGAGTTGGTCAAAAGTTGTTCTTGACATAGGTTATACTTGAATAAAAATGTTTACGTTCCTTGTTGTTGAATCTCGTGCGCGCATTTATATATATGGTATATCTCGCGCGGGACTTTGTTTCAACCAGCCACTGGGTAGTTGTGTCGGCAGACGCAAATCTCAGCGGTTTGGATGCTAAACAGCAGCAATGCGTGATGCTTGCAGGTACAAGATTAACGCTTGCTGAACTGGAAGCGACGACGTGCCTTGGGCTGTCCTGGCTTTTTGCGTTCTACTACGCGGCTGTCGCGTGTAACGAAACCTTCGGCGCGAAGTGCTTTCTTGTCGTCGGCATTGATCTTGACCAAAGCACGTGCGATGGCAAGACGCAGAGCCTGCGACTGTCCTGTGAAACCTCCACCTTTGAGGTTTACCTTGATATCATACTTTTCTACGCAGTCGAGCAATGCAAGAGGTTGCTTCACCACGAACTGCAGGATGGGAGAAGGAAAGTAGTTGGTCAAGTCGCGCTTGTTGATGGTGATTTTGCCTGTACCTTCTTTCACGAAGATACGAGCGATGGCTGCTTTGCGGCGGCCTATGGCGTTGATTTGTTCCATGATATGCGCTTAGATTATTTGAGGAGGTTGATATCAATGACTTTAGGACTCTGTGCTTCGTGCTTGTGGGTTTCTCCCTCATAGATATAAAGGTTTCTGAGGAGTTTTGCACCCAGACGATTCTTGGGAAGCATACCCTTTACTACACGACGGAGCAAACGCTCAGCACCATCTTTCTTGGCAAGAATGGTGGCGGGAGTGTTCTCGCGCTGACCACCGGGATAGCCTGTGTAGCTGTAATAGATACGATCGGTCATCTTCTTACCAGTGAGAACAATCTTCTCAGCATTGATAATAATCACGTTGTCTCCACAATCTACGTGGGGAGTGTAGTTGGGTTTGTACTTACCACGAAGCAACTTGGCTACGCGTGTGCCGAGACGTCCCAAAACTTGATCGGCTGCGTCAACAACGACCCATTCCTTCTGAATGGTAGTCTTGTTGGCGGAAACGGTTTTGTAACTAAGTGTATCCACTTTTGTTTGCTTAATAAAAAAAATTGATTACGATTCTTCTGAACATATTCAGGCAAAGTGCCATACAGCAAAGGCAACCGTTTTAGCAACGGACTACACAAACGCACGATGTACACCTACCTTCCTATGTCTTCTCTACTACGATTCACGAACCACTCATCTGGCCAAAGAATAAGCTATTCACACGTAGTTTGACAGGCTACGTTTGCACGTTATATGCCTGCCTTGATAATAATCGGCGTGCAAAAGTACAAATTTTGCGTTTGCTGCCAAACTATTGCGCAAGTTTTTGGTCGAAAAACACCGTTTTTCTGCCTAAGACAGGCCTAAGTAGGCTGTAAAGGGCTCGAAAAACCATCTTTTTTGCGTTTAAAGGGTGTTTTTTGTTGTAATTTTGCGTCCCGAATGCTCAAGTTGATATGAAAACAAAAGTTCCTGCAATCGTGATTCCCGAGGGGTTGACCGACGTGGTGCTACACGCTTGTTGCGCACCATGTTCTTCGGCCATTGTGGAATGGTTGTTGGAACACAACGTTCGTCCTCACATCTTCTATTATAATCCCAACATTTTCCCCCGAGAGGAATACGAAATTCGCAAGACGGAAAGCAAACGTCACGCGACAGCATTGGGCATCGACTGGGTGGATGGCGACTACAATCATCAGCTATGGCTCAAGGGGATTTGTGGTTTGGAGAACGAGCCAGAAAGGGGCAAACGCTGCGAATACTGTTTCGCGCAACGGCTCATCGCAACGGCTCAAGAGGCCAAGCGTCAAGGAATCGAGTGGTTTGCCACGACGTTGGCTTCATCGAGATGGAAGAGTTTGGAGCAGATAGAACGAGCTGGCTTGACAGCCCAGCGCATCGTTAGCGGCACGCATTTTTGGGCGCAAAACTGGCGAAAAGGTGGTTTGCAAGACCGTCGAAATGCATTGTTGAAAGCATACAATTTCTACAACCAACAGTATTGTGGCTGCGAATTCAGCATGCCTGCCCATTTGAGGGAGATGTCGCTCGCACCATCTTGCACATCGTTCGTTGAAGAAAAAGAACCTTCATAGCGCACTCCCTTCTCCTACCCTACATCACTCATACGCACACACAAGAGTTTGGTAGAACTTGTTTGCAGCCCATATCGGAGCTCGCACGAAAGACTCCATATATAATATATATAGATATGGGACAAAAAACTGGTATCTTCCTACCGATTGTTTTGGGATTGCTGACGGCCTTTGGCCCTTTTGTGACAGATTTCTATCTGCCTTTGATACCCGAGATGCAATCGTCATTTCACACATCGCCCTCAGCGGTAACCATGAGTCTAACTGCGAGCATGATTGGGCTGGCCTTAGGACAACTCTTCATCGGCCCACTGAGCGATAAATATGGTCGCAGGCATTTGCTCATCGGTTCTATGCTGCTTTTTGCTGTGTCCAGCGTAGGCTGTATGTTAGCCCCCTCCATCCTTTTCTTCAACATCATGCGCCTCTTCCAAGGACTGAGCGGAGCGGGAGGTGTCGTTTTGAGCAAGAGCATCTCAACAGACATGTTTACTGGACGTGACTTAGCCAAATTCATGGGGCTTCTCGGAGCCATCAATGGCATCACCCCCGTATTAGCGCCTATTGTGGGAGGCACGATGACCAAATTCACATCGTGGCGAGGCGTGTTTGCACTCCTATTAGCCTTGGGCGTCTTCCTCACATTTTGCTGCTTGCGACTCAAAGAAACGTTACCCGTAGAGGCTCGCACGAAGAAAAACATACTGACAACTTACAGCAACCTCTTCAAGGTGTTTCGCAACCGTCGCTTTTCGCTCTCGACACTGGCTGTCATGTTTTCGTTCTTTGCTTTCTTCGCTTTCATCAGCGGTTCACCCTTTATCTTTCAAAATGTATATGGCCTAAATCCCTTTGAATTTAGCCTATGTTTTGGCCTATCCTCTCTGATGATTGGTGTAGGTGCAGCCCTTTCCACACGTTTTCATCATCCCAACACCGCCCTCAAATGGGGAGCTATTGACATGCTGATATCTGCCGTATTGATAGCCCTCTGCTCCATCTATCGTCTACCGCTCGCTGTGCTGATGCCTTGCTACATCTACATGCTCACCAGCTTTGGACTGATGCAGCCCATGGCCACAGCTATAGCCTTGGATGCAGAGCGCAAAAATGCGGGTGCAGCAAGTGCCATCTTCGGTGCGTCTGGCTTTGTAGCGGGTGCGCTGGCCAGCCCGTTGGTATCGATTGGCAACATCATGATTGCTACGTCAATCGTCATTCTCATCGGTGCTGTGGGATGCATCTTGCTCACGCTACCTCTCTGCGAAGCGGTGAAACAGGAAGCCCTCGCTAAGAAGTAGGAGGCTCTCGCCTTGCACACTTTGCTTCGCGAAGATAGGCTGCGGCTCGGCAGAGAAAACTAAAAAACTACGTTTTTGCTTTTCTCTGCTCTCGCCTTGCACTATCTTTGCACCGATAAAATGAATGTGCAATGTCTGTAAGCAAAACACGACGCCATCTTGTGGACGTAGCGCGAGACCTATTCGCTCGTAAAGGCCTCGAATCCACGACCATGAACGACATCGCCGTTGCATCCCAACGCGGACGGCGGACGCTCTACACGTATTTCCGCAGTAAGGAAGAACTCTATACTGCTGTAGTAGAAACCGAACTCGACCGCCTTTCTGAAAAGCTCGACGAGGTGGCCGCCATGAACATCTCCCCCGAGCATAAGCTCTTCATGTTGGCCTATACACACCTGAACAACACCAAGGAAACCGTAGGCCGCAACGGCTCGCTACGAGCTGAGTTTTTCAGAAACATCTGGACAGTAGAGGCCGTACGCCGCACATTCGACCGCGAAGAACGCCACATCCTGCGACGCATCATTCAGGAGGGAGTAGATTCTGGACTGTTCCATATCGACAGCGTCGTACTCATGGCCGACATTTTCCACTTTGCTCTCAAAGGTCTCGAAGTGCCTTATATATACGACCGCTTGGGCATTGGAGTAAGCGAAGAAGCTGCCAAGCTCTTCGTTATGCGCCTCATCTGTCGTGCCATGGGCATGGAAGAGCCAGATTTGCACGATGAACTCAAATAGCGTTTCCCTTTGGATTGACGCTATCCATCAAACGTAGATTCAAACATGTAACACCACGGTGGGAATCCATACTGACCCACCCTATATTCAAAACTCAACACAATGGGACTCTTACAAGGTAAAACCGCCCTGATTACGGGCGCTGCACGTGGCATAGGCAAGGCTATTGCCCTGAAATTTGCCGCCGAAGGTGCAGACATCGCTTTCACCGATTTGGTTATAGACGAAAATGGCAAGCAGACCGAAGCCGAAGTTGCTGCTCTCGGTGTGAAATGTATCGGCTATGCCAGCAATGCAGCCGACTTTGCCCAGACCGAAGAAGTGGTCAACAAAGTTAAAGCTGAGTTTGGCAAGATTGATATTTTGGTCAACAATGCGGGCATCACCAAGGATGGCCTCATGATGCGTATGAGCGAAGCCCAATGGGACGCAGTCATCGCTGTGAACCTCAAGTCGGCCTTCAACTTCATTCATGCCATCACCCCCATCATGATGCGCCAACGTGGCGGTAGCATCATCAATATGGCCAGTGTCGTAGGTGTTCACGGCAATGCGGGACAGGCCAACTATGCAGCTTCTAAGGCTGGTCTCATCGCTCTGGCCAAGAGCATCGCTCAAGAGATGGGAAGTCGTGGCATTCGCGCCAACGCCATTGCTCCTGGCTTCATCGAGACAGCCATGACAGCAGCTCTGCCCGAAGACGTGCGTAAGGACTGGATACAGAAGATACCTCTACGCCGTGGCGGTCAAACCGAAGACATCGCCAACGTAGCCACATTCTTGGCCTCAGACCTCAGTTCGTACGTCAGCGGACAAGTGATACAGGTTGATGGCGGTATGAATATGTAGTACACGCATTTACACGCAAAACTTATACGACAAGGATGTGTCTATGTAAAAGTGGCACATCCTCGTTTTTGTTTTCTTCAAAACCTATAATCCATTCTCTATGAACCATAACCTATTCAACTAAAATGAATTTTTTTCTGACAAAAGTGACAGAAGTTCAAACAAACCTTGTATCTTAGCACCCTAATATTCAAATTTGATACGTATTCATATGATGAAGACAGGTGACAACGTACTTATTTCACCCGAGTTGACGCACAAGGATGACTGGACTCTTGGGACAGTGATTGACGTAGAAGACAATTCTTTTGTGGGTACCGTGATTTCTGCCAAAACACCTAACGGAGAGATATTCTTCGAAAAAGAATATATGTTCAAGTCAGCCATCTGAGCTTATGTACGCGCTGAGTTTTGATATGAGTATCGCCGACCTCAAAGAGCATTACGGCGAGATTTACAATAATGCTTATTATGAAATTCGCAAACTTCTGATTTGCGACGGTTTTGAGTGGGTGCAAGGTAGCACCTACCTCACTCGAAGTGACAACCTAACAAACCTCATGCAGGCTATCATGGATCTCTCCAAGATTGACTGGTTTCGCAAATCTGTTCGCGACATTCGAGGCTACCGAGTTGAGGAATGGTCGGACTTCACTGAGATTGTAAAGAAAGGTTAGAATCTGAGTTATTCTCAAAGGATTCCTTTATTTTAACACTGAAGCATAATTATACATACGGCACGCTGCAGACTTCAAAAATGCTGCAACGTGCCGCTTTGCAATAAATATTTACTTTATAGGTTGTTACATAGGATTTTTAAGATAATAATAACATAACTGATGTTTGCATGTTACACCAAAAGCACAACACCTCAGCGCACCAACGTGCGAGCCAAGATAATCGCCAATCGGTCATGAAGTATGTAGGACAATCATAAAAACATCCAGTCTGCCCATCGACTGGATTGGGGATTATAGGCACATATACTAAAAAAACAGCGCGTTGAGCCTGCTCATTCGCTCCAAAGTCGTACATTTGCCTTGAAAACACGGAATTGAGGCTCTATCGCATGACCATCCACACACGGTAGCATGGCTCCGACGTAGACCAAGAACCGCAAGAGTACACATGTAGCATACTTTCCGTTATTCGGCAATTCTTCACCGACTGACATCCTTTTATGAGATTTAGCACCCTACTCCATATCCTCTGCCTTTTACTATTAACGCTCTCGGGGCAAGCGCAGCGTCCGTCCATCTACTTCTCAGCGCCCGACGTGCTACCTACTTTCGAGTCGCCCCGCAGGGAACTACGTGGTGTCTGGCTCACCACCCTCTCCAACCTTGATTGGCCGTCGCGCACAGCCACTACCCCTACCGCCGAAGCACAGCAGCGCGCAGAACTTGTACAGATGCTTGACAAACTCAAGGCGGCGGGTATCAACACAGTTTTTCTACAAACACGCATCCGCGGCACGGTGATATATCCCTCATCCATTGAGCCGTGGGATGCTTGTATCACAGGTACGCCAGGGCGCGCGCCCTCCTACGATCCGCTCCAATTTGCCATTGAGGAGTGCCACAAACGCCACATGCAGCTACATGCTTGGGTCGTGGCCTACCCTATCCACAATGCAGCTACTGCCAAACGGCTCGGGGCGCAAGCGTTGCCTAAACGCAAGCCACAACTTTGTCAGCTTTGTGGCGACAAATGGATGATGGATCCCGGTGTACCTGGTACTGCCGAACACATCGCCTCTATATGCGCCGAAATTGTGCGACGCTACGACGTAGACGGCATCAACCTTGACTATATCCGCTATCCCGAGCACGCCATACCATTCCGCGACGATGCCACTTTTCGTCGCTATGGGTCAGGAAACAAACAGCAATGGCGGCAACAGAATGTGACACGCACCGTCACACAGATTCACCACGCCGTGAAAGCTCTCAAGCCGTGGGTGCAAATCAGCTGCTCGCCCGTGGGTAAATACGCCGACCTACCACTTCATAGCTCACGCGGATGGAATGCCCGCGATGCGGTGAGCCAAGATGTCATCGCATGGATGCGCGACGGATTGATGGACATCGCTCTACCTATGATGTATTTCACGGGAGAGCACTTCTACCCCTTTGCCGTGGACTGGCAGAGCCGTGCCACAAACGGTAGCATAGCCCCTGGGCTGGGTATTTATTTTCTCAATCCACGCGAGGGAAACTGGACATTGGATGTCGTAGCGCGCCAGATGAACTTCCTCCGACAATTGGGGCAAGGACAGGCTTTCTTTCGCGCACGCTTTTTGCTCAACAACGAGAAAGGAATCTATCGCTACTGCCAGCAATTCTATCGCCACGAAGCCCTGCCACTCGCTACCCCCAACGTTACAGCCCCCCTACCCGCTTCGCCCCGCGTGGCAGTACGCGAAAGCCGCTGGACACTGCACCTGAGCTGGCCCGCCGTGAAAGATGCCGAGTACTACAACATATATCGTCTTGCTCCCAACAGTTTGAGCCTTGACAGCGCGCGCGTACTGAGCGACTACTACGCAGCAACCTCCTACGACTATGCACCCGCCTTGCCCTCAGAGATATGGGCAAAGATAGCCGTCACGGCGGTGGATCGCTACGGACGCGAGAGCCAACCCACTATTGTGGCAGCAGCTACAAGCGACACCCTACCCACACAGGGCGCGCTCCTCACCCTGCCCGACACGCTTGGTTGTCCTGTGCTAATCAAGGACAAGGCTGGACGCAGCGTACGGCGCATAGCCCGTGGCCGACAGAATGTCTATATCGACAACCTCGCACCTGGTTTCTACGAACTTTATACCGATGAGCAACGCCCCAGACTCCTACGTCAATTCTGGAAACCTTGACACGCGGCAATCCCTATCCCCTAAGACGCAGAGCCTTTTGAAGCGGATGTATCGGTACATCCCCACACTCGCACTGAGCCTGTCAGCGCTATGCACACAGGCGCAAACCGACACGCTACGCTTACCCGCAGCTGTCATCACCGAACGCCCGCTCTCCGCCCCCCAACTTGCGCCCGTTCAACAACTATCGGGCAAAGCACTCCAGTCGTTCGCCACACACAGCGTAGCCGATGCCGTGCGCTTCTTCAGCGGTGTACAGCTCAAGGACTACGGCGGACTGGGCGGACTGAAGACGGTGAACATTCGCGGCATGGGTACACAGCACGTTGGCGTAGTACTCGACGGTGTACCACTCCTCAATGCACAAAACGGCACCATCGACCTCGGGCGTTTCGCTATGGACAACCTGCAGACCATAGCACTCTACAACGGACAGCGCACCACGCTGCTCCAGCCCGCAGCGGCTTTTGCCAGTTCCTCCTCCATTTATATCGAAACGCAAAGTCCGTGGCAAGCCGTCCCCGACACCGTGCTACAACCACCGCCTACCACGCTGCGCATACAGATGCAGGGAGGTTCGTATGCCACCCTCAGCCCCTCCGTTCGCGTGCAGCAAATATTGTCGCCACGATTAGCACTGACGATGAGCACAGCCTATATGCACAGCGAGGGCAACTACCATTTTCGCTATAAAGTAGTGGGGGCATACGACACCACAGGTACACGCCGCAATAGCGACATCGACTACTGGCGGTTAGAGACAGCCCTGCACGGACGCACACCACGCTCTCAGTGGCAATTGCGTTCCTATCTCTACACCTCGGGGCGCGGACTGCCTGGAGCCATCGTGCGAGGACGAGGTACAGCAGCCGACCGACAATGGGACACTAACCTATTTCTGCAAGGCACACTTCGTCACCGCTCCTCCGCTGCCTACACGCAGCTACACACCTTCAAGGCGGCATACGACTACCTGCGCTATCGTACCTATCCAGAGCAAGATGCCAACAGCATGTATGCCGACAATCGCTATCGCACAGCGAGCCTATACCTCTCCTCAGCCCATCTGCTCCGTATTCGCACCACTGACGTATCGCTTGCTGCAGACTATCGAGTAGAGAGAATGGGAGCCAATCTCTACCATTTCGCCACTCCTACACGCCACAACGCGATGCTCTCCCTCGCCGCACAACAAGCCCTCGGTCCTGTGGCTTTGCAGGCCAACCTATTAGGCACTTGGCTCTACGACCATACCCGAAGGGGAACATCGATGCCAGCGCGCACCGCCCTGTCTCCCTCGCTACACATCGCCTATCAAGCCTCGTCCAACGCACCTATCGTGCTACGCGCTTTCTTCAAGCATACATTCCGCCCCCCCACGCTCAACGACCTTTACTACACGCTGGTAGGCAACAGCGCACTCAAGCCCGAACGCACCTGGCAGTACAATGTTGGGGCTACTCTCCACCTGCCCGAGAGCAGGCATGTGGTACAGAGTACCATATCCTTCGATGCCTACCACAATCGCGTCACCGACAAAATCGTAGCCATCCCTGGCACATCACTCTTCAGGTGGACCATGCTCAACTTGGGAAAAGTCAGTATTCAAGGCATTGAAGCCCAAGCCAAAAGCACTTGGAGCACACACACATGGGCACTGCACCTCCACGCCTCCTACACCTACGAACGCGCGCGCGACATCACCCAGCGCACCGACCCTTTCTATGGTGACCAAATCCCGTATATACCGCGCCACAGCGCATCTGTCATCGCCCAGATCCAAACCAAACACTTCGACCTCAGATATAGCTTCATCTACACTGGGACTCGCTATGCCCAGCGTGCCAATACGCCCGACAACCACCTACCTGCTTGGTACACCAACGACTTGGCGGTGACCTACCACCACAAGCGGTGGCACACCACACTGATGCTGAACAACGTCTTTCAGCAACGCTACGAAGTCGTGCGGGGCTACCCGCTTCCTGGACGGCACGCAATGCTCACCATAGCCTACGAACGCTAACTACCATGGGGCGAAAATCCAGCGCATCACTATCTTTTCATGCCCTCCCATTTCCTAACTTCGTCGTTTCTCATTTGGGTGACGCATCGATGAAGTCAGAAAAAATAGAGACTTTAGCGTCGCTAAAATCTCTATTGCTTATAAGAAACTTCATAGGCAGGCCTTATGCCGCCAATGAATGGAAGAGGACTTAGGGCTTACGACTTGGCTGCAATCTTTTCAAGCTCGCGCCAGCAGCAGAGCAGGCCACGTGGTACGTGGAAGCAACCTTTCCACTTGCCGCCTTTCAGTGGGAGAAGCACTTCGCCTTGGCGATTGAGATAGCCATACCACTCTGGATATTGGCTGTCGGTGAAGTGACTCCAAGTGTATTCATGGACACGTTCGAACCACTTCAAGCAACGCTCATCGCCTGTGAGACGATAACCCTTGATGAGCGATATGAGGGTCTCGATGTGTACCCACCAGAGTTTCTGATCCCATTCGAGTTCGTGGCGGGGCTTGCCTAAGCGATCCATGAAGTAGTAGATGCCACCGTACTGCTCGTCCCATCCGTATTCCACCTCTGCAATGCTGATGTCTACGGCTTTCTGAATCAGGTCGGGACGATTCAGACGCTCTGCCAAGTCCATGATGAACCACGTGCTCTCGATGGCATGGCCTGGATTCATCTTGCGCCCATCGAAACAGTCAACCAGTTCACCGTCTTTGCCTAAGGCTTCTACGACAAGACCTAACTCAGGACGGTAGAAGACATCAAGCACTTCGTGCAGACAGGTGTCAATGGTTTGTTTGAGGAAGTCGGGTTCTAAGAGGTGTTCTATCTCCAAGGCAACATTGCAGAGTATCATAGGGAGGTCGAATGTCTTCATAGCACGCGCACCAGGGGCTGCCTTGTTCCATCGTCCCTTAGGATTGTCTACCTTAGAGAGTACGATGTCGAATGTGCGACGAGCGATGTCGGCATATTCTTCGCTGCCAGTTGCTTTGGCCAACTGTCCGAAAGCGATTACTGCAAACGTGTAGGAGAATATATTGTAGGGTTCAACCAATGGGCGTCCCTCGCGGTCGAGTGCGAAATACCAGTTGAGATTGCCATCGTGGCCATAGCGTTTGAGGAATTCCGCTCCCTGCTTGGCTGCTTCGAGCCATTCGGGGCGTTGCTCTACGGTGTTGTAGAGTTTTGAAAACATCCATACCTCGCGTCCTTGCATCCAGACAAACTTGTCGGTGTCGTAGACATTGCCTTCGCGATCTAAACAGGTGAAGTATCCTCCACGCTCCTTATCTTGCGAATGGTTGAGCCAAAAAGGCACTACCTTGTTGAGCAATTCATCACGGTACTGCTCTGTGAGTTGTTTGAAATCCATCATGATTAGGAGATGTAATTGGTATAAAGTAGCTTTTGAATTTTCTGCTTTGCTTCACACCGCAACCAGCTTGTACAAACTGGTGTGGGAAAATCGGTGCAAAAATACTGCAAGCACATCGGTGCGTAAAGGAAAACACAAAGTTTTTCATCGTCAAAGAGCAATATATATCGTGTGCGCGCTTCCGTACGTTCACCCCACGAGCGTGTAGTTACCGACGAAGTCATGTATCACCTGGCGCAATTTATGTAGCAAGGACAAAGAAACAGTAAAGAGGACTATAGATTACCAAAAGAAATACAGGGCTACTCGAAAGGAGCAACCCTGTATGTGTTTTTAGTTGTGTATAACCTTAGGTGCTTGATTACTTAATTGTAACAGTAGCACGACGGTTGTACTCGAACGGAGTGAGGATATCTACACCACCCTTAACAACCTGCTCGATTTGGCTTGCAGGAACGCCGAGAGCTTCGAGCTCAGCAGCAACAGCTGCAGCACGCTGCTCAGCGAGGCGGTTGTTGATTTCGTCGTTACCAGTAGCGCTATCAGCGTAACCAGTTACAACGAGGGTGCTACCCTTCTCCTTAGCGATAGCAGCGAGGTCAGCTACGTTCACGAGGTCGCGACGGCTGGCAATCTTAGCGCTACCGAGGTTGAAGAATACGCTGGCGGGTGAGCCTACGTACTGAGTAACTACGCGGTCAACATACTCTGTACGAACTTCGGTCTGAACTTGAGCCTGACCCTGGTCGGTGGACAAGTTGGCGATTACGTCCAAGAGACGTTGGTTCTCAGACTCGCAGTTTCTCAGAGCAAGCTGCAAAGACTCGAGTTGGTCGCGGTGCATAGCGAGCAGAGCGTCAACATCGGGTACCTTAGCCCAACCAGTGGTCTTGCTGATGTTAACCTGAATACCGAGGTCAGCACCGAGCTGCTTGTCCCAGTAACGGAGGTTGGTCTTGCGGTATGTACGCCAAGGATCAACGCTGTTTACACCGTTAGCAAACTGAGGATTCTGACTTGCGAATGCATTGGCACGGTCGAAGCTGCCTTCAGTAGCCTGAGCATAGATATCAAGGAAGATACCTACGCGGTTGCTGATACGGAAGGTGTTGAGAAGACCGCCGTTGTAAACGATGTCATAATCGTGACCGCCGAAAGTCATCATCTTGTTCACACCAATACCTACGTAAGGAACGAAGTTCCAAACGCGCTTCTCGTTGTAACCACAGAGAAGGTTGGAGAGGTTGAACAATACGTCCTCAGTTACTTGCCAGTAGCTGAAGCTTGGGTGGTTGTTGTAGTCAAACACAGCCTTGGTGCGATAAGCACGACCCTTGGTGCGGAGACCGATGCCAGGGGTGAACCACTTACCGATAGCCAAGCTTGCGCCAATCTGACCGCGGTTCAGGGGCTCGAAGAAATCAAGTCCGCTACGCTCTTGTGAGGAGAAGCTCATGTGAGCGCTGAAACCAGCTTGTACGAACCAGTTAGCCCAGAAGCTGTTTGTGGCCACGCTGTACTTGGACACAGGAATTTCCTGTGCTGATGCGCTGAAAGCAAATACTGCCAACGCAATTGCCAAAAGTGACTTTTTCATAAACTTTGGATTGATGAATAAATTAGGTTTGTGTTAGTCTCTAAATGGGTGTTGGGCTGCTCCCGTAGGCTGTTGCCACTCTTCGGGTTGGCAGACCTTGCGATGTAAATGCGGGGCAAAGATAGTTAATTTTTTTAACCAACAACTTTTTTTTGCCTTTTATGCTCTTCTGTGCGGTCTAAATATGGAGAAATAGGCCTCTTTTGCCGAACAAATGCGTAGAAATGTGCTTGTTTTGCTGCTCGCGTGCGCGATATATAAATATGGAGTGTATCGCTTGCGGTTGACTACAAGCATACCTTGGTAACAGACACACGCTTGTGAAAACGGCGGCGGTCAGGATGATTCTTCTTCACCCTTCAGTATAGGGAGGTGAAGACGATAGCGCACGGCAAGTATACGGGTGGCGATGACGATAGCGCCACAAATGAGGCCTGCCGTTACGCTGTTGAGACCGACGGATAGGCTGAGGAAATAGGCTATGCCGCCTAAGATGCAGGCTAAAGCGTAGATTTCGCCGCGAAAGATGAGGGGTACTTGGTTCATAAAGACATCGCGAAACACACCGCCTGCCGCGCCTGTGATTGTCCCCATGATGATGGCAGCCCAGAACGGATAAGGTGTGGGTGCGGTGAGCGTCTTCTCGATACCTGTGACGGTGAACATAGCCAAACCGATGGTGTCGAACGTAAACCACGTGTTGTTCTGATGGATGAGGTGTTTGCTGAACAGAATCACCCAGAGCAGTGCCAGCGCGGTGCACACCAAATAGAATGGGTCTTGCATCCAGAAGATGGGTACGCCGAGCATGAGGTCGCGGAGTGTACCTCCGCCTATGGCCGTGACCAGTCCGACGATATACGCACCGAAGAGGTCAAAGCGTTTGGCCGAAGATAGGCGTATACCCGACACGGCAAAGGCTAACGTGCCGATGAAGTCGAGAATTTGTACGAATGTGATTTGCATGAAAGAAGGAAGTAGGGAAAAGGAAGTGTGGATGATGGTTGGCGAGCGATGTCGATTTGCCCAATATGTTCTGTTTTCAAGGATAACTTGTGATAAGAACGATGGTGTTCTGCGATAACAGTTCACTACGCAGGCGGCTCTCAATGATAACGGCTATGCGTTGGGCTGCTTTTAGGGCAAATGGCAATGCCAGCGAAAGCGCGTCAGTTGACGACGTTGCGCAAGGGTTGTTGATGGGTAAACGCACGAATGTTGTAGGCCAAGGCTTCTATGATGCGGGTGCGTGCTTCTCGTGTAGCCCACGCTATGTGTGGGGTAATGAAACTTCGTGGTGCGCGGAGCAATGGATTGTCTGCTGTGGGCGGCTCAGCCGAGAGTACGTCGGCATAGTATGCGCCAAGTCTACCTGCTTCTAAGGCTTGCGCTACGTGGTGTTCGTTAACTACTCCGCCGCGTGCGGTATTGATGAGTATGAGCTGGTCGTGCGCATGGCTCAGCAAGCGTTCGTCAACAAACTCCTTGGTAGACGGCGTGAGCGGACAGTTGAGACTCACGGCAAAGCTGGTGGCAAAGGCTTCTTCTATGTCTATCTTGGTGATGTAGGGCGGCAGTTCTTCTTGCGGCTTGCTCGTGACAGCACACAGTTCTACACCGAAAGGCCGCAACATCTCTGCCAAGGTGTTTCCTATACTTCCTAAGCCTACGATGGTGATGCGCTTTCCTTCGAGTTCCAAGGTAGGATGTGCCAAGAGACAGAAGTCTTTGCAAGCAGTCCACCTTCCCTCACGGCTCTCGGCAGCATAGGTGGCTATACGGTTGCAATGGTGTAGTAAGTAGCTCACGATGGTTTGTGCCACAGGCATACGGGCGTAGCCTGCCACGTTACAAACGTCAATACCGCAGCGACGTGCGGCTATGGTGTCGATATTGTCGTATCCTGTGGCTGCTTCCAGTATAAGGCGCACATTGGGCATGGCCTGTAGGAGTTCGGCGGTGAGCTGACATTTGTTGGTAATGAGTATCTGTGCATCGCCCACCCGCGAGAGTATATCCTCAGGCGCTGTGCGTGGATATTCCGTAAAATGTGTACCTATGGTGAGTGGTTCCCAGTTGAGGTCGCCAGGGCCAGCAAGTGCTGCGGAGTCGAGAAAGACCACACGGGGCGTAGTCGTTGAGGAAGTTGTCATGGTTTGTAGTTGCATGAGGAAACGGCCACAAGTTGCCAGTAGCGTGAGCCTTGTGGACGATAGTATAGATAGGAGGTGTATTCGTTCTCTGTCTGGAAGTAGTTGCCGTCGATATTGTTCACCACATCTCGCCCTGCAACGTGTTCGAGACTGAGGTAGCGATAGGAATAATAACCTTGCTTGAGAAATACGACACTCTCGTAGCTCTCGGTGTCGGCATGGTATGTCATACGTGTAGGCAAACCTGCCTCGGGCCACTGTCCATCGATGAAGATTTCGCTACCTACACGCTCGGGCATCGTGAGCACAAAGCGCGTGAGTATATAGTCGGCATCAAGCTGTGGATTGTCGCTGTCGTTGGTAAAAATCTCGCACTGACCATTCTGATCCTCGTCATAGTAGTAGTCACGATAGGGATAGTCGGGAATGCGAGTAGCGGTATAGAAATCATCGTCTATGCGTATGCGGTCTACGTGTAGGCCTGGCACACGCGTAGAGGGTATACCAAAGACGCGATATTCGTTGCCACCTGGGAAGATAAGTGCACGACAATGTTCCCATTTGAGCGTAGTGCCAGCTATATAGGTGGGAGCAGGGGCTACGATGGTATAGTATGGACTGCGATTCTGTTGGCAAACAAGGCGCAGCTCTTCTGCATGGTTGATGATGGGCAGTGCGGGGAGCGAAACTGTGACGTTGAGCTGCTGATGGGCTTTGTGGTAGTCAATGTCTGTATCTACGGTGGGCTGCACGCTGAGGGTTGCACGCGGCTCGCAAACCATGAACTGCACGGTGAAAACGGGCTTCGTTCCTTCCTCATCCTCCTCTTCGCTCTCTTCGCCCTCGGTATATACGCTCAAGAGGTAGTTGCCCGCCAAGAGGGGCTTGATGGCTTGCGCGTCTGTGCCTCCGATGATAATCTGATAGTGCGTATAGCCTGTGAGCGTGATGCTACTCTGCTCGTAGCCTTCGATGGGGCTATCGTCTGGTGCGAGACTGAGGTACTGACTCTCGAAGAGCGTAGTGGTAGGTTGCCAATCGGGTGTCTGGTGGCTGATGGTATAGGTGAAGCGGCGGTACATGGTGGTGAGGTCGTCAAACTCTACGGTGAGTCTGTCGCTACTGCCTAAGATGAGGACGGGCAGTGCGGTTTCGTCGTCGTTCACTGCCACACTGATATGTCCTATGTTGTCGCTACCCACACTGATTTGCTGAGCAAAACTGCTGGGCAGGCACAGTAGCAGAAAGGACAATATATATAGGTAGCGTGGCATAATGGGTCAAAGCATGAGATGATAGAGGACTGGGTGCGCCGAGGAATCGCGGAAGAGGTGGTGTTTGAATGGGGGAATTGGAACTACAGGTTCTCGGCGTGGCTTTTGTGTATCAAAGAAAAGAGGTCAGCAGGACTATAAGCCGGGTTCTGTATCGATGGTCTGCGTCGGTGCACTATGGCGCATCAATGTCTGTCATTTATCTACGGCGTGTGTCACCACACGTCTCTATCGTCCTACCCTCCGATGTGTCTTTACGACTGGGACGGGCCGCCCTCGTGACACCGGTATACATGGACTTTCAGCCTTCGGGGTGTACAGCCCGCATGTCGCCATGCGGCTGGTGGGCTCTTACCCCGCCTTCTCACCCTTACCTCTTATGCGTGAAGTCAATTGATGCTCACGCATGTTCGAGGCGGTTGTTTTCTTCTACACTGGCCGGCTCTCGCGAGCCCCTTCTCATTAAGAAGCGAAGTGCCCTGTGCTGCCCGGACTTTCCTCTTGCGCTGCACGAACGCAAGCGACAGACCGTCCTACTGACTTTTTCTCTTTCTTTGCTGTATGTGTTTATAGGTTGTCGAACTGTGAAGGTTCGTTGTGGAATGTACTACGTCTATTCTCTTCGTGGCGGGGTTGTACAAGGAGTTATGATTGTTCCTGTTTCTTCTTTCCGAACTCTGGGTCAATCTTCAGCAGTGCTGTCACGGCGAATGTAACGACGGTGAGTGCCATTGCTAAGATGAAGAAATCGAGGTAGCCCATCCGCTCTTGCAGCCAGCCCGACACCATGCCTGGAAGCATCATACTGAGTGCCATAAGTCCCGTACAAAGTGCGTAGTGTGTGGATTGGTACTTGCCGCGCGAGAAGTAGAGCATATAGAGCATATAGGCGGTGAAGCCAAAGCCGTAGCCAAATTGCTCTATGCCAATACAGGCACTCACTATTATCACATCGGTGACTTGGTAGTACGCCAAGATGATGTACACCACGTCGGGCAATGTGATGCTGAGTACCATGGGCCAGAGCCATTTCTTAAAACCATCAACCGATACGACGAGACCGCCTATGATACCACCCACCGTTAGGCCAATCACACCGACTGTGCCTTGCGCAAATCCTAAATCCACCTTCGAAAGTCCTAATCCGCCCTCCTCGATAGGGTCAAGCAGGAATAGCGGACAAATCTTGACTAAGAATGCCTCGGGAAGGCGGTAGAGTAGCATGAAGAGGACGGCTACAACAAAACCTTGTTTGGTGACATAGGTGTAGAGCGATTGCCAAATCTCTTTGCAGACTTGCAGCAATCGCTTGCCCGTCGTACCTTCGTACCGTTGCGATGTTTCTTTCTCGGGATGAGGTAGCGCGATGGAGTGGTAAAGGAAGATGAGTATCACAATTACGGCAACGGCGATGAAGACGTACGACCAAGCCTTTGACGGCACTTTGTACACGACCTCCGACCACCCCGCAAGTGCTACGATTCCTCCCTGACCAATGAGTGTGGCTAAACGATAAAAGGTGCTGCGTATCCCTACAAAGAAGGATTGTTCATGGTCGTCAAGGGCTATCATATAGAACCCATCGGCTGCGATGTCGTGGGTAGCACTGCTGAACGCCATGAGCCAGAAGAAGGCTAAACAGCCGCGCAAGATACCCGTGGTCGGCACGGTCAGGGCTACGCCTGCTAACGATGCGCCGATGAAGAGTTGCATCGTCACAATCCACCAACGTTTACTGCCCAAGACTTCTACCAAGGGTGCCCAAAAAGGTTTGATGACCCACGGCAAACTTAGCCAAGAGGCGTAGAACGTGACGTAGTCGTTGCTTAGGCCAATACTCTTAAAGAATATGACGGCTACACTTGTCACGATGACGTAGGGAAGACCCTCAGCGATATAGAGCGAGGGTACCCAAAACCAAGGTGAAGTATGTCTTTTCTCGATTGTGTGCATAACGACCGCAAAGGTAGCAAAAAATATCTTGTATTCTCTGTTTCGGCCTGTTTCTCCTACAATTTCGCGCTTTGGTATGTCCCTTTGCGCTTGCGCTAAGCAGTATGTGTTGCCTTATATATAATATGGTGTAGCTAAACGTTATTCTAATATAGACTCTACGCGCTACATTTTATGCGTGAGACGTTTGCAAGGTTTTTGTCTGCCGCCCTTTCTTTAACTTTGCAGTTAGAGAAAGGGCGGCAGACCATAGGCAGGGGTAAAGCGACCAACGGGAGCGCAACCCCTGTAAAATGCACGCACCACAACACAAGCCCTAAAAGGGCGGCAGACCTTTGACTGGGGTGGAGCGACCAAAGGGAGCGCAACCCCTACCGATACAGTACATATTTTAACCTATTGGTATTCAATGTGCGCACAATTATAAACGGACACCTGCAAATTGGAATCAAACTTGATTGTCCGCCGTTTGTGTTTGGCTGTACGCATCATATAAACCAAAAGAGAGGATGTGCCTATTTTGACACACCCTCTCTGCTATTTTGGAGTTGAACACTCGCTTTAGATAACCTCACTCCAGTCCTCTTGTGTCTTACGGACGTAGGACTGATAGCGACGCTTGGCTGCCTTCTCGGTCTCTTGGAAGAGCTCTGCTGCCTCTTCGGGGAAGGCCTTGGTGAGGCTGGAGAAGCGTACCTCGTGTGCGAGATAGTCTTGGAACTGTGTCCAGTCTGGCTCTTTGGAGTCGAGTGTGAAGGGGTTCTTACCCTCGTCTGCCAATGCGGGATTGTAGCGCCAGAGCTGCCAGTAGCCGCACTTCACTGCACGCTCTTCCTCGGCCTGTGAGCGACCCATGCCGCCCTTGATCTTCAGACCGTGGTTGATACATGGTGCGTAGGCGATGATGAGTGAGGGACCTGGATAGGCCTCTGCCTCGCGAATGGCTTTGAGGCACTGTGCATTGTCGGCACCCATGGCAACCTGTGCCACATAGACGTAGCCGTAGGTGGCTTGCATGAGACCAAGGTCTTTCTTGGTGACGCGCTTACCGCTGGCTGCGAACTGTGCGATAGCTCCCACAGGGGTAGCCTTTGAGGCTTGGCCGCCAGTGTTGGAGTAAACCTCGGTGTCGAGTACGAGGATGTTTACGTCCTCTCCGCTGGCCAATACGTGGTCGAGACCGCCGTAGCCGATGTCGTAGCTGGCACCGTCGCCACCGATAATCCACTGACTGCGTTTGGTCATGAAGTGTTGGAGCTCCAAGAGACGCTTAGCGAGTTCGTGGCCTTGTGCTGCACCGCCCTCAAGGAAGGGTTTCATCTGGTCGGCAAGCTCACGGCTCTTCTTGGCATCGTTTTGCTGTTCTATCCAAGCAGCAGCGAGTTGCTTCATCTCGTCGCATGAGCAGTCGCATGCCTGTACTTGCTTGAGCAAGCTTTCTATGCGCTGGCGCATCTTCTTGTTGGCCAGTACCATACCGAGACCAAACTCGCAGAAGTCCTCAAACAAGCTGTTAGCCCATGCTGGACCACGTCCGTTCTCGTCGGTGGTGTAAGGTGTGGAGGGGATAGAGCCTGAGTAGATGGATGAGCAACCTGTGGCGTTGGCTATCATCTGACGGTCGCCGAAGAGCTGACTGATGAGTTTGACGTAAGGTGTCTCACCGCAACCAGCACATGCGCCGCTGAACTCGAAGAGTGGTGTAGCAAACTGTGAGTTCTTGGGATTGAGCTGAATATCTACGAGGCTTTGCTTGGACTTCACTTGCTTAACGAGATAGTTCCAGTTGTCGTCTTCGCTCTCCTGTCCAGCGAGTGTGGTCATGGAGAGAGCCTTGTTGCCGCGCATGCCAGGACATACGTCTACGCAGTTGCCGCAACCTGTACAGTCGAGCACGCTGGTCTGAATGCGGAAGCGCATACCCTTGAGTGTGGCAGGAGCTTTGATTTCGAGGGTGTCGGCGGTAAAGCCTGCGGCCTCGTTCTCGTCGAGTACGAAGGGACGGATACAAGCGTGCGGACAGACATAGGCACACTTGTTACACTGTATACAGTTGGCGCTATCCCACACTGGAACAAAGGCTGCCACACCGCGTTTCTCGTAGGCGGCTGTGCCTTGTGGCCAAGTACCGTCGATGCTCTCGGCGTAGGCGCTCACGGGGAGCAGGTCGCCGTTTTGCGCATTGATGGGGCGCATCACGTTGGTGATGAACTCGGGTTCGTCGCGCTTCACTTGCTCGTCGGCGGGAAGGTTAGCCCATTCGGGGTCTATCGTGAGTTGCTGATACTCGCCACCACGGTCTACGGCTTGGTAGTTCTTGTTCACAATGTCTTCACCCTTGCGGCCATAGCTCTTGACGATGAACTTCTTCATCTGCTCGATGGCTAACTCTACGGGGATAACCTCTGTGATGCGGAAGAATGCGCTTTGCAGGATGGTGTTGGTGCGATTACCCAGACCTATCTCTTGTGCTATCTTCGTGGCGTTGATGTAGTATACGGTGATATTGTGCGCTGCGAAGTAACGCTTAGCGTCGTTGGGTAGGTTCTTGGCCAGTTCGTCGCCCTCCCAGATGGTGTTGAGCAGGAACGTACCGCCGTCGCGCAGGCCGCGAAGCACGTCGTACATGTGCAGATAGGCTTGCACGTGGCAGGCCACGAAGTTAGGTGTCTTAATCTGGTAGGTGGAACGAATGGGTGTGTCACCAAAACGGAGGTGAGAACAGGTGAAGCCGCCCGACTTCTTGGAGTCATAGCTGAAGTAAGCTTGACAATACTTGTCGGTGTTGTCACCGATAATCTTGATGCTGTTCTTGTTGGCACCCACAGTACCGTCTGCGCCGAGGCCGTAGAACTTGGCTTCGAAGATGCCTTCACCGCCGAGCGCCATCTCTTTTTCGAGGGGCAGCGAGGTGAATGTCACATCGTCAACGATGCCGAGTGTGAAGTGGTCTTTAGGCTCTTCCTTGGCGAGGTTGTCGAATACGGAGATAATCATCGTGGGCGTGGTGTCGCACGAACCCAGTCCGTAGCGTCCGCCGATGATTTGCGGCTGTTGCTCCTTGCCGTAGAATGCGCTCTTGACATCGAGGTAGAGCGGCTCGCCTTCTGCTCCAGGCTCTTTGGTGCGGTCGAGCACGGCGATGCGCTTCACGGTCTTGGGCACAGCCTCAAGGAAACGCTCTACGCTGAAGGGGCGATAGAGGTGTACGCTGACCATACCCACTTTCTCGCCGTTGGCTATCATGTGGTCGATGGCTTCGCGAGCTGCCTCGGTGACGCTTCCCATGGCGATGATGATGCGCTCAGCATCGTCTGCACCGTAGTAGCTGAAGAGCTTGTACTCACGACCCGTGATTTTGGACACGGCAGCCATGTATTTCTCCACGATGGCAGGTACTGCCTCGTAGTGGCTGTTGCATGCTTCGCGGTGTGCGAAGAAGGTCTCGGGGTTCTCGGCCATACCGCGTGCCACGGGATGCTCGGGCGTGAGGGCACGGCTACGGAACTCGGCCAATGCTTTTTCGTCTACGAGGGGACGGAGCTCTTCTTGGTCGATTTCTTCAATCTTCTGATACTCGTGCGAAGTGCGGAAACCATCGAAGAAGTTGATGAAAGGTACGCGGCTCTCGATGGTGGCGAGGTGTGCCACGGCTGCGAGGTCCATCACCTCCTGCACAGAGCCCTCGGCGAGCATAGCAAAGCCCGTCTGACGACAGGCCATCACGTCGCTATGGTCGCCGAAGATACAGAGCGAGTGTGTAGCGAGTGTACGTGCGCTGACATGGAACACGCAGGGGAGCAGCTCGCCTGCAATCTTGTACATGTTGGGTATCATCAGGAGCAATCCCTGTGAGGCCGTGAAGGTTGTGGTGAGCGCACCAGCCTGCAACGAACCGTGAACGGCTCCTGCGGCACCGCCTTCGGACTGCATCTCTTGCACCTTCACGGTGTCGCCGAAAAGGTTCTTTCGTCCTTGTGCCGACCACTCATCTACGTGCTCTGCCATGGGGCTTGAGGGCGTAATGGGGTAGATGGCGGCGACTTCGGAAAACATGTAGGCTACATGAGCGGCGGCTTGGTTGCCATCGCACGTGATCATTTTCTTTTGTGTTGCCATAAATGGGGTTGTAGTGAAAGGGAATCGCTGGTTCTCATCTGTCTGCGCTCCACGGTGGTTAGCGGGAGGACGGGCTGCGAACGCTGATTCCTTATGATTTAATTATTTTTGAATTGTTATGTGCTATAAGGTATTGCACGCGGCGCGTGGCGCGCACGGGCGCGGCTTACTGTGCGACGTGCGTCGGTGTGCCAAGCGTGTGGCTGGTACGTTTATTGCAGGAAGCCAAAGAACCATAGCGGCAGGTCTTTGTCGCGTCCCACTTCGAGGTTATAGCGGGCAAAGATAGTGCCTTCGGGGGCTTTCTGGCGTTTGAGCTTGTCGCACACGCATATATCATACTTTTCGTTGATTCGGAATTGACCAGGACGCTTGCCGCGTTTGACATCGTGGTGACGCCACAGGCAGTTCACGAAGTAGGTCTCGTAGAGATTCTGCTCGTCGAGGTTGGGCACGTTCAGTGCGTACATCAGGTTCGTGTTGTGCAACTTGATGGCTGCGGGCTTCTTTGGGAAGCAGTCGCCGATGTGATAGATCATGTTGATGAAGCGTCCCTCTTCGAGATACTTGAGGTAGTTCATCACAGTGGCTCGCGAGGTGCCGATTTCTTCGGCTATACGGCTGATGTTGGGCGACGAATCTTCGCTCACGGCTAACAGATAGAGGAGCTTCTTGATGCGTGAGAGGTATTTGAGTTCTATCTGTTTGGAGAGCAGGATGTCGGTCTCAATCATCGAGTTCATCGACTTGAGCAAGCTCTCGGTGAAGTTGCGATTTTCTATATAGAAAGGGTAGTGTCCGTGGCGCAAATAGCGTTCGAAGTATTCCCAAGGCTCTACCTTGCTCACTACGTTCTTGATGAGCAATTCGTGGTCGTTGAGAATCTCTCCGAGGTTATAGGCGCGGAAGTCGTAGCCAGTCTGCTGATTGAGGTATTCGCGGAACGAAAATCCGTGTAGGTGGTAGAAGCGGCATATCTGCGACAGCTCGCTTTCTTCCTCCTCACTGTCGGGAACGGATGTTGTTGTGAAAATGATGCGCAGCAGAGGGTATTTGTTGTAGCACTCGACCAACTGTTCTTTCCAGCCTTGCAGCTTGAACATCTGGTCAATGAGCAACACTTGCCCTCCATCTTCCATGAATTTACCTGCGAAATCTACAATGCCGCAGCCTTGGAAGTAGAAGTTGTTCATTGATACAAATAGGCACTTATGCGTGCCACGCTCGAATCGCTCGCGAGCGTATTGCAACAGGAACGAGGTGCGGCCTACGCCACGCGGGCCACGAATGCCGATGAGCCTATAGCTCCAGTCGATGCTGTCCATCAAGGAACGATGCACGGGAAACTTGGCATGCTCCATCCAAAAGTCATGCGTTTGATAAAACTTTTCCATGCTCTGATATTGTTTTTCAAGGATATTAGACCCCGCAAAAGTACTGAAAAATCCTGAACTAAGCCAATTTTTCTGCTTTTTCTTCTTTTCGCGTGGCTTTTCGGTGGGTTGACGCTTACGATTTCGGGCGTGGTCTGTTGGCCGTGGGTGGCGCTTGGTGGGGTGTGTTTTTTGTACTGGTAGGGAAACGCTCTTTTCTATGAATAGAGGATTTTCCTACGATGTAGGCTGCATTTCTTTCCAGCTCGGATGTATTCTATAAATTTAGGCTTAGTTTTTACAAATTTAGCCTTAGTTTTTACGAACTTAACCTAAGTTTGTAAGAATTTAGGCTTAGTTTATAAAATCGTGCCAAGTGGAGAGAAAAACGAAAGGATGGAATGAAAAAGCCACGCGCTGCCGTGAGAACGGATTGGGGACGCAGCAGAACGCATATCGGATGAACGCGAAAAAACATGCGCTTCAGAAGAGACGGGTTGGGGACGCAGCAGAACAAAGAACGGATGAACGCGAAAAAACATCCGTTGCCGTGGGAACGGATTGAGGACGCAGGACGGCACGTATTCACGCTGCGATGTGCATGACGCGGCATAGCCCGTGCGAGAAAAGCACGGCCAATTTCGTTGGTCGCACCTATGTTTCAAAAAGTTGAATTATCTTTGTGGCTGATATGGCAGCTTTTTCGGACATCATCCTTGCCAACTCGCTCGCTGAGGTGGGTTCGCCTCGTTTTCGCGGCTATCTGTGCCACGCGTATTGCAGTGCGGGCAGTTGCCGCTTGGTCTACAATGGTCGCACACACGTGATGCAAACGGGCGACTGCATGATACTTTCGGGTCCGGGCGAGCTGATGGAGCAGGTATCGCCCAGCGAGGACTTCAGCGTGGAGGTGGTCTATGTCACACAGGCTTTCATCGAGACGGCAACGCCCCCAGGCAGCAATTATGGCATGCGCGGCCATTTGGCGCTCTTTGACAATCCCATCATATCGCTCACCGCGCCACAGCAGTTGGTTTGCCAACGGAATTTTGCCGTCATTCGCGAGCGTTTGGCGCACACGGAACACCATTTCTACCGTGAGTTGATGCGCAATGTGGTGCAGACGATGATACTCGACTTTTTTGAGTTTCATGCTTCGCGCTATGGCTACGACGTCATCACGACGCAGTATCGCCAACTGATGGATCGCTTCTTGGCGCTGCTTGAGCGGGGCGACTATCGCACGCATCGCGACTTGGCGCACTACGCAGATGCGCTTTGCATCACTACGAAGTACCTTTCCGAAGTCTCGCGAAAGGTCAGCGGCTTTGCGGCCAACTATTGGATTACACGCTATACTTCGCTTTCCATCTCGCGAGAGTTGCGCAATCGCGAGCGCACCATCAGCGAAATCAGTGAGGCATTCGGTTTCTCTTCTACGGCACATTTTCATCGCTTTGTGCAGAAGAACTTGGGTGCCAAGCCGTCCGAGTTTCGCCAGTAGCCGTTTCGGCATTTTGGGCAAAATACTCCGCTTTATATATATGCGCATCTGCAAAGTTACGATGTACTTTTGCAGCGTCAAAGTGCGCAAGGCACGATTTCTTAGTTACAGCTTAGTAGAAGCTGCAAAGTATCTAAAACATTTATTTTTCCCTATTTCAAGATGAAAGAGATTGTAGTATTGGTGGGCAGTGGCAGCATCGGTCTGGCCATTGTCCGACGTATCGCCACGGGCAAGCACATCGTGCTGGCCGACTACAACGAAGCGCAGGCGCAGCGCGCAGCCGCTCTGTTGGCCGACGCGGGTTTTGAGAGTTCTGTAGTGAAGTGCAATTTAGGCAGTCGGGAGGACATCTACCATCTGCGCGACTTGGCGGCCTCGCTCGGGGCTGTGAAATATATGGTATGCGCCGCTGGCGTATCGCCCTCGCAAGCCTCGGTGGAGGAAATCCTACGTGTGGACCTCTACGGCACGAGTGTGCTGCTCGAGGCTTTTAGTGAAATCATCGCCGACGGAGGTAGCGGTCTGATCATCTCGTCGCAGAGCGGTCATCGTTTGCCCGCGCTGAGCCCAGCGCAGAACGAGGCCTTGGCCACCACGCCTACCGAACAGCTCCTATCGCTCCCGTTCCTCACCACCATCACCGATACGCTCAAGGCCTACCAATATGCCAAGCGGCAGAACGTCCTGCGCGTGATGTACGAAGCCACCCGTTGGGGCAAGCGGGGGGCTACGGTCAACAGCCTCTCGCCGGGTATCATCATCACGCCCTTGGCCAACGACGAGCTGCACGGCCCACGCAAGGAGGGATACCTCAAGATGATAGCCGCCTCGCCCGCGCAACGAGCTGGCACGCCCGACGAAGTGGGCGAGTTGGCTGCTTTTCTGATGTCCTCGCGGGGCGCGTTTATCTCGGGGGCTGACATACTCATCGACGGTGGGACTACGGCCTCCTACTGGTACGGTGATTTGCAGTACCTCAAAGCCACACACTAACACCATGTTTAACCTAAAAACAATGAAACTCACCTCAACCATCTGCGCTGCGCTCCTGAGCTTCTGTACAGCCTGCACAGCGCAGAGTGGACAACCTACAACAACTATGAACAACGCTGGAAAATCACTCGTTCTCTTTTTCTCTCACGCTGGTGAGAACTACAACGTGGGACATATCGATGTGGGCAACACCAAAATCGTAGCCGACTATATCTCCGAGCAGACGGGAGCCGACCAGTTTGAGATTGTATGCCAGAAGAACTATGACATGCCCTACATGAAGCTCATCGAGATAGCCAAGGACGAAGCTCAGCGTGGCGAACTCCCTCCCTATGTGGGCGACATCGACACGGCTCCCTACGACACCATATTCATTGGTGGCCCGATATGGTGGGGCACGTTCCCGCAAGTGATGTTCACCTTCTTCGGTGCGCACGACCTCTCGGGCAAGACCATCGTGCCCTTTGTCACCCACGAGGGTTCAGGACTGGCCTCCACGGTGAGCGACCTCAAACGCGCTTATCCTCAGGCCAACGTGCTGCCAGGCTTCGCCATCTACGGACACGAGGTGCGCTCGGGGCGTGCCAAGGTAGAGAAGTGGCTACACAGTCTGGGCTACTAAACCTTTTAGCACCTTCTTTCTTATAACCCCTTCAATCATTTATTATGGAAACCATCAAACTATCTAACGGTGTCGAAATGCCCTTGTTGGGCTACGGCGTGTTTCTCGTCAAGCCCGATGAGTGCGAAGCCCATGTGCGCGAAGCCCTCAGTGTAGGCTATCGGCTCATTGACACCGCTCAGGCCTACGCCAACGAAGAGGGCGTGGGACGTGCCATCAAGGCAAGCGGTATAGCCCGCGAAGAAATCTTCCTCACCACCAAGGTGTGGATTAGCAACTCGGGTGAACAACGCGCTGCCCAGTCCATCGAGGAGAGCCTGCGCAAGTTGCAGACCGACTACATAGACCTTCTGCTCATCCATCAGCCCTACGGCGACGTGTTCGGCACTTGGCGCGCCATGGAGAAGGCTTACGCAGCGGGCAAGGTGCGTGCCATCGGTGTGAGCAATTTCCAAGCCGCGCGCTTCTTCGACTTTGCGCACTACGCAGACACGAAGCCGATGGTCAATCAGTTGCAGTGCAACGCCCTCATTCAGCAGACGGGCATCGAACCTATCCTCAGCGAAACGTCCACACGCATGATGGCCTGGGGACCATTAGGCGGTGCCGGTGTCGAGGGTGTGGTGAAGAGCGAACTGTTGGCCACCATCGGTCAGCCCCATGGCAAGAGCGCCGCTCAAGTAGCCCTGCGATGGCTCGTTCAGCGCGGCATCGTAGCCATTCCCAAGAGTGTGCATCGCGAGCGTATGGAGCAGAACTTCGACATCTTCGACTTTGCGCTCACCGACGACGAGATGGCGCAAATCGCTACGCTCAATCAGCACGACACGGGTACGGTAGACTTCCACAGCCCTGACTTTGTCAAATATCTCATCGCCAACTACGGATAGTCCCCCACCCCACATACAGGCCACAGCAAGTCCCGTGGTCGCTACATCAACGCCAATTCCTTGCCGCTCCATTGCAGCGCGTCAAGGAATTGGCGTTTCCGTGAGAACGCGAGAAATGCTTATGCCCGCTTTGCTCGTCAAGCGAAATGTATTACTTTTGTCCCAAAATTTACGCCTTAGCGTTTTATATCTTTAGGTACACAAGGAAAAATGTCCCGCATTTCACTCTTAGCTCTTGCGGCTCTGCCCGCCGCCGTGTCGGCACAGCGATACAACATCGTGTATATCATGACCGACGACCACACGGCACAAATGATGTCGTGCTACGACACACGCTATATCGAAACACCTAACCTCGACCGCATCGCTCGCGACGGTGTACGTTTCACGCGCAGCTACGTGGCCAACTCGCTCAGCGGCCCCAGTCGTGCTTGTATGCTCACGGGTAAGCATAGTCACGCCAACGGCTTCACCAACAACGAACACGGCATCTTCGACGGTTCGCAGCAGACCATGCCCAAACTGCTACAGCGCGCGGGCTATCAGACGGCCATGATTGGCAAGTGGCACCTCGTGAGCCTACCTACTGGCTTCGACTACTGGAACATCTTGCCCGAACAGGGAGACTACTACAACCCTGACTTCATCACCATGACGGGCGACACCGTTACAGAACATGGCTATCTCACCAACATTGTCACCGACAAGGCCATCAACTGGTTGGAAAATCAGCGCGACCCCTCACGCCCCTTCCTGCTGCTCATCCATCACAAGGCGTGCCACCGCAACTGGTTGCCAGAGCTCAAATACTTGCGTGAGTACGAGGACGTGACATTCCCCTTGCCCGAGACATTCTTCGACAACTACGCTGGCCGCGAGGCTGCCGCAGCCCAGGAAATGCACATCGACCGCGACATGGACATCGTGTACGACACCAAGATGTTCCGTCCCGACCTGCACACGCGCCTAACGCCCAACTATCGGCGCATGGTCTCTCGCCTCGACGGGCGCGACCAACAGGAGTACGACTGGTTCTACGACTCGCTCTCACTCGATTTCTATCGTCGCTTCCCTCAGATGGCTGATGGACGCACCACAGACCACAGCCGCGAGGTGGCTATATTCAAGTACCAACGCTATATGCGCGACTATGCCAAGGTGGTCAAGTCGCTCGACGACAATGTAGGGCGCGTGCTCGACTATCTCAAGGCTGCTGGCTTGGACGACAGCACCTTGGTGGTCTACACCAGCGACCAAGGATTCTATATGGGCGAACATGGATGGTTCGACAAGCGTTTCATGTACGAAGAGAGTTTCTCCACACCGCTAATCATGAAGCTGCCAAAGGGCATGACGCTTCGTGGCGACATCAACGAGATGGTGCAAAACATCGACTACGCTCCTACCTTCCTCGACATCGCTGGCGCTCCCATCCCCGACGACATCCACGGTGTGTCGCTCTTGCCCTTGTTGCGCGGCGAGCACCCCAAGGACTGGAGGCAATCGCTCTACTACCACTACTATGAGTATCCCGCCGAGCACAGCGTGAAGCGCCACTACGGTGTGTTCGATGGTCGCTACAAGCTCATCCACTTCTATCGCGACATCGACCAGTGGGAACTCTTCGACCTCCAGAGCGATCCGCACGAACTCCATAATATATATGGTACAGAGGGAACGAAGCGGCTCACCCAGCGTCTCATGCGCGAGCTCAAGCGATTGCAACAGCAGTACAACGACCCCATACTCGAGCAGTTCCCCTTGCCGTAAAGCCGATGTGCCACAGTACCTATGCGGTCTCGCCGTCTCGCACTGTTGCATCACTTTGTCAAGACATTTATTCCATCATTTCATAAACCATTTTTCCCCAAGTGGCTTTGCGCGCCACGTGGTGTGGAGCAATCTTCCAAGCTTCGGCAAAATGTCGTAGCCCCCACCACAGCTAACCTACGAGCCACGTCCCGAAAACTATGAGAAAAGTTCTTTCCCTACTCGCCCTCTTCGTGCTTGCCCTCTCGGCTTCCGCACAGAACAACACGGCGTACGAACGTCAGACACCCTCATGTAGCTATCGTGTGTACCTACACGACAAGGACGGCAACGGCTACAGCCTGCGCCATCCCGAGAAATTCCTTTCACCCAAGGCGCTTGAGCGCCGCGCAAAGTTCGGCCTCGCAGTTGACCAGTACGACCTTCCTGTCTCCAAGAAGTACCTCAAGAAACTCTCACAGGCAGGCTTTGGCATCCACTGCGTGAGCAAATGGAACAACACAGCCGTGGTGACAAGCAGTTTAGAGAATGCTGCCGAGCTTCTGCAAGCACTCTCGTTCGTTGACAGTGTACAATTAGTCTACGTCACCCCCGACAGCTTAGAGGTTATTCAGGAACGTGATGAGATAGTTCCCTCCAGTCGTCGTCCCCATGCTGACAGTCGCTACGGCTATGCCACTCGCCAAGCCGAGATGATAGGCGCAGACCGCATGCACGAGGCTGGCTTCATCGGCGACGGCATAACGATAGCTGTCATCGACGGTGGTTTCCACAACGCCGACCGCATACCTGGTCTCGACAACGTGCGCATCTTAGGTACACGCAACTTTGTGCATCCCGACCGCGATGTCTATCTCGAGGGAAGCCACGGCATGATGGTACTCTCCTGCATCGGCAGCAACAAGCCCGGCCTGCAAGTGGGTACAGCCCCTGGCGCATCGTTCTACCTCCTGCTCAGTGAGGACGGCTCTTCGGAGTTCCCCATCGAGGAAGACAACTGGTGCGCAGCCATAGAGTATGCCGACAGCTTGGGTTGCGACATTGTCACCAGTTCGTTGGGCTACACCCAGTTCGACGACAAGAGCATGTCCCACCGCTACTACGAGCTTGACGGACACACCTACATCAACTCGCGCTCTGCCTCCTTGGCTGCCAGTCGCGGACTGGTTGTGCTCAACAGCGCAGGCAACAGCGGCAACGACCGTTGGAAACTCATCGGTGCGCCTGCCGATGCAGAGAACATGCTCGCCGTAGGTGCGGTTGACCCCCAGGAGCAGAACACGCTGTTCTCCTCTCTCGGCAACAGTGCTGACGGACGCATCAAGCCCGACGTGATGGCACAGGGACAGCATTGCAGCGTCTTCGACACCGACGGTACGATACGCTACGTGGCTGGTACGAGCTTCTCCTGTCCCATCCTCTGCGGCGGTGTGGCTTGTCTGATGCAGGCCTCTCCCGATGCCACTCCCTTAGAGATTATACGAGCCATACGTCTCTCGGGCGACCGTGCAGACCATCCCGACAACGTCTTCGGATATGGCATTCCCGACCTCTGGAGGGCTTACGAAATTCTCCATCATAAGTAAGCCAACCCTCGTTGCTCCACGTCGCACACCGCATCGCGCAGACGACGCATGAGCATTTGGCAAAAAGGATGTTCTATCTATTAGGTACAACGCTCCTGCATCCTAATTTGTAGAACATCCTTTTCTTTTCCATTTCTCCATCCTCCCTACTCCTATGAAATTTCTCGAAGTTCCCAAACGCTACCTCATCTTGCTCAACGGCCTGTTATGGCTATCCATAGGGCTACATATTCTCTACAAAGGGCTGGCAGCCTACGTGCGCATCTACCCCGACGCGGTTCGGGGGTGGCATGTGCTGATAAGCCTTGTGGTTTACACGGGTTTCGTATTTATGTTTAGGCGCATCGTACGGCGGTATACCGACCGCATTCTCGCGTTCCCCACAGCCCGAAAAGGCATCAATTATGTATTCAGTCTGCGCGGCTATCTGCTCATCGCGTTCATGATGGGACTCGGCATCAGCGTACGCTTCTTGCCCTTCGTGACCGATGTCTTTTATGCCACATTCTACACGGGCTTAGGCGGCGGCTTGACACTGGCGGGCATTCTCTTTTTCAAACACTTCCACACGGCCTGCAAAGCCAAGGCTTAGTAGCGACACGCTTGTGATGGGAACAGCCATTTTGCAAAGTTGAGGATGCGTTGCGCCTAACAAAACCGAAACTAATATTTGCAAAAAGTCTTTTTTCTACGCTTTTTCATAAGTCAGCACTTTATGTAAGAAATATGGCGATATAACTTTGCACGCAATGTATTTCTAAAGACTTATGAAAAAGCTCATTCTTTTGTTGTTGCTACTCGCGACAACGCTCTCCACTCGGGCTGATGAGTTCCCCTATCTGGCGTTCCAGCAGACCGATGGGACGATAACCGTGCTGAGTGTGTCGGGGCTCAACATGCGCAGCACCGATGGCTTGCTCACCGTGACCAATAGCGAAACGACTTTCTCGGTCGAGACCATCAAGCTCTCCAAGATGTATTTCACCGAGACGGCCACGGGCATCCTCTTGCTCCAAAATGTCAGCGAGGCTGCGCCCGTCGAGGTGTGGCAAGCTGAGGGACGCTACATCGGGCGTTTCACCTCGCTCGCAGCCCTTTCGGCCAAACTGACTCGTGGTGTTTACATCATCAAGAAAGGAACAGAAACCATTAAGCTACTTGTGCCATGAGAAAGACTATCGTTTTAGCCCTCTGTCTGCTGCTCTCCTACACCCTTGGCGCGCAGACGCTCAATCTTCGTGTGGGCG
>JAFVCB010000078.1 GCA_017479555.1 Bacteroidaceae bacterium
GCGCAACCATGGGCCAGCCTTAGAGATGTGGTCTGTGGTACATTTCCCTTTGACCTTGATAAGTAATCGCATGTCTTGGAAGTCTGACACTTGTGTCGCATCGAAGGGCTTCAAGCGTTGTAGACGATCCGAACCCGCAGGTATTTCCACTTCGATGTCCTCGGAGTTTGGCGCGATGAAGCCTTCGATGTTATCTTCAAATCCTCCACATGGTAGTTCCTCGGCATAAGGCGCGGGGAGTTTCATAGTCCGTCCGTCTTCATTGCGGATAAAGTCTGTAAGAGGATTGAAAGTGAGCGACCCGCTCAGCGCGAAGGCGGTCACGATTTCTGGTGAGCACACAAAGGCGTGGGTATTGGGATTGCCGTCTGCTCGTGCTACGAAGTTGCGGTTGAAGCTGGTGACAATGGTGTTGCGCGCATTGTTCTCTGCTCCTTCTCTTCGCCACTGGCCGATACATGGTCCACAAGCATTTGTAAGCACTATCGCACCTGCTTCTTGCAGCACGTCCATCACACCGTCGCGACACAGCGTAGCTCGTGTGCGTTCGCTACCTGGATTGATGTATAGCTTGGCCTTGGGGCGAAAACCTTGTTGCAAGGCCTCTTGGAGGAGACTCGCAGCTCGCGAAATATCTTGGTACGAAGAGTTGGTGCAAGAACCTATGAGTGCGGCTGAAATCTGTTCGGGAAAGCCTTCTGCTTCTACCCGTTGGCTCATCTGACTGATGGGACAAGCCGCGTCGGGTGTGAAAGGCCCATTCACATGTGGCTCTACCTCGGAAAGGTTGATGTCTACAAGGGTGTCGTAGTATCTTTCTGGCTGATTCTCGACCTCAATGTCTGCTTTCAAGTCTATACCTTGCAAGAGTGTGGCTACATCCTTTCGATGGGTGCTGATGAGATAGTCTTTCATCTTCTCGTCAAGCGGGAATACCGATGTGGTTGCCCCCACTTCTGCGCCCATGTTGCAGATGGTAGCCTTGGCTGTGGCTGGCAAAGTCTTTGTTCCCTCTCCGAAGTACTCTATGATATAGTTGGTGCCTCCCTTCGTGGTCAGCTTGCCACAGAGATGAAGTATAATGTCTTTGGCCGAAGCCCAAGGCGAGAGCTTTCCGCGTAGTCGCACACCCATGATGCGTGGCAAGCGCAGTTCCCAGTCCATGTCTGTCATCACGTCAACAGCGTCTGCACCACCCACACCGATGGCTATCATGCCCAGTCCACCCGCGTTGGGCGTGTGACTGTCTGTACCCACCATCATGCCGCCAGGGAAGGCGTAGTTCTCCAACACCACTTGATGGATAATCCCTGCACCTGCATCCCAAAAACCAATACCGTATTTGGAAGCTGCTGTGCGCAAGAAAGTATAAACCTCTTGGTTCTCTTGTCGCGCCACAGCGAGGTCAGTCGTAGCCCCTTTCTCTGCTCTAATCAGATGATCCAAATGTACCGTCGTCGGAACGGCAGTATGTGCCATGCCTGTGTTCATAAACTGTAGCAGAGCCATTTGTGCCGTAGCGTCTTGCATACAGATGCGATCGGGACGGAACACACCGTAGTCTTTTCCTCGCTGTAAGTTTTTTAGCGAAGCTACGTCACGAGCGTGTGTGAACAATATCTTTTCGCTCAGTGTGAGTGGACGATTGAGGACGTTGCGCACTTTTTCAAGTCGTGAACCATACGCTTCGTAGTGCGCTTTAATCATGTTGAGGTCAAAAGCCATGGATTTTTATCTTTATATAAGGGTGTGCTGAACGTATGTCTATAAGTTCTTTTGCGTGCGCAATGAGGGAACGAGCTTGTAGCTTTTGTTTACCGACAAAGCCCGCTAAAAGACAACCTTGTCCTAAACAAAAAAGGATATAGGGCAAAAATAACTTTACTCGGCCACATTCGCTTGACAGTTTGACCGAAAAGCGCGAAAAATCATGCCGACTTGTCAGCAAAGTTCCGTATTTGTAACGTTCTGTAATCATTTTCCACGCTAAAGGTTACCTTCTTGGCTTTTTCGTGCTTATCCTACACCGATGGCGTGTGTGGGATACAATTTTGAGCGTCCTTGCTGCCAAATGGTGTATTTATATGCCCACGATTATTGCTCGTGTCGTTTTTATTCCTACTTTTGCCGCCGAAATAAGAAAATGTGTGGACAGATTTGCCTGCTTGCAACCACAATAAAAAATGCTAAAACTCTGAGGGTTTCTAAAAGGCGTAAGCCCTACAACATAGCGTTTTTAGATTTGAAACATCGTTTTTGCAAGGAATGGCTAACCAATGTGTTCGCTATTCCTTCTTTTTTCGTATGGATAGCTCCTATGTAACAAGGTGAAGCCACAACGCGCTATCGCTTTCATAGGCGTCCTAATCAGCAAAATAACAAAATTAAAAGATACGAACTATGTACTTGTTTACATCCGAATCGGTGTCTGAGGGACACCCCGACAAAGTGGCAGACCAGATAAGCGATGCCCTCCTCGATGAATTCCTTTCGCAAGACCCTAAGTCCAAAGTGGCTATCGAAACGCTTGTCACCACAGGCCAAGTGGTCGTGGCAGGCGAAGTGAAGAGCGAGGCCTATATAGATATACCCGCTGTGGCTCGTCGCACTATCCGTCGCATCGGTTACACCAAGGACGACTACCTGTTTAGCGCCGATTCGTGTGGTGTACTCTCGGCCATCCATGAGCAGAGTCCCGACATCAATCGTGGTGTAGACCGTTCCGAACCGATCAGTCAGGGAGCTGGCGATCAGGGAATGATGTTTGGCTATGCCAACAACGAGACGGAGCAACTCATGCCACTGCCCTTGGCCTTGGCGCACGACTTGGTGGAAGTTCTTGCAGAGATTAGGCGCGAGGGAAAAGTGATGACCTATCTCCGCCCTGATGCCAAGAGTCAAGTCACCATCGAGTACGATGACAATCACCACGCTCGTCGCATCGATACGATTGTCATCAGTACGCAGCACGACGATTTTGTTTCTGCCGAGGGTATTGGTGCCGAAGAGGCCGATCGCCGCATGCTTGAACAGATACGCCACGATGTGATACACATCCTCATCCCTCGTGTTATAGAAGAACGTGTACATACCCCCGAGGTGCGTGCGCTCTTCGAGGCTGGAACGATTAAGTATTTTGTCAATCCTACTGGGAAATTTGTTATAGGTGGTCCAGCAGGAGATGCAGGCCTCACTGGTCGTAAGATTATTGTGGACACCTACGGTGGGCGTGGTGCACATGGCGGTGGCGCATTTAGTGGAAAAGACCCCTCTAAGGTAGACCGCAGCGCGGCCTATGCGGCTCGATATATTGCCAAGAACATGGTGGCTGCTGGCATCAGCGATGAGATGCTCGTGCAGCTGAGCTACGCCATCGGTGTGGCCGAGCCTATCAGCGTATATGTCAACACTTACGGCCGTAGCCACGTTGCGCTGAGCGATGGTGAAATAGCTGCTTGGATAGGTCAGCACTTCGACCTCCGCCCCTATGCTATCGAGAAAACGTTGCGCCTGCGCGAGCCCATTTACACCGAGACCGCGGCTTACGGACACATGGGACGCCAACCGCGTGTGGTCAAAAAAGTCTTTGGCACGCCGTCTGCACCCCGCGAAGTGGAGGTGGAACTCTTCACGTGGGAAAAACTTGATCGCGTAGCCGATATTCGTCAGGCTTTCTTCCCCGAAGTATAATCTGCACGCACCTGCAACGTATGAATATTTGTGTATACGCAGCGTCCAGCGGTAAGGCTTCCGAGGACTATGTGCAGTTAGCCAAAAGCCTTGGACAAACCATCGCCCAGCGAGGCCATGTCCTCATCAATGGGGCGGGTCGTACAGGACTGATGGCTGCCACGACCGAGGGTGCATTGTGCGCTGGCGGCGAGGCCGTCGGCGTGATACCTTCCTTTATGATAGATAATGGTTGGCAGCACACGGGTATGACACGTTTGATAGTCACACCCGATATGCACCAACGCAAGGAGAAGATGGCCGAACTGGCTGATGCCTGCATCGCCTTGCCTGGAGGAGTAGGCACGTTGGAGGAGTTGCTGGAAATCATCACATGGAAACAGCTCGGCCTATTCCTCAAACCGATTGTCATCCTTAATGCTTTTGGCTACTACGATGCTTTGCTTGCGCAGCTTAAACGTGCGGTAGACGAGCATTTCATGCGGTCTATCCATACTGCGCTGTGGAATGTAGCTGAGGACGCTTTCGATGCCGTACGTTTGTGCGAGGAGACCCCATTGTGGGACTCCTCATTGACTAAGTTTGCCGCGATTTAGGCCACATTCTCTATACTCTATGCCCGATACCACAACCCTGCATATCGACTCGGATACAGTCGCAAAGGCTACACCCGCTGCCAAGCAGACCACAAGCGTGGTCGCTCAGCCAGTGGAGGGCGAACTCTTGGCATGGACTCCGCGCACCGACGATGTGGTGACACTGGCCTTGATGGCAAGTGCCTTTGCGCTGGCCTTGGTTGCCGTGCGCTCGTGGGGCTTTGTGGTACGCACGATGTCCGACTTCTTCTACGACATCAGGCCACGGCGCATAACGCCAGGGGCTGAAGCTGATATCGAGGACGTGGGCGACAGCCGATGGTTGCACCTGCACGTCTGTTTTCTTGTGTCCCTCGCGTATATCTGCTATCGCTACGTTTCTAACCCCGACACTTTTGTCCACGGCGCACCTTATCGTTTGCTCTTCGAGGGCGTAGGGCTCACGCTCGCTTGGTACGTGCTTCGCGCTGTACTCTATCGCTTCATCGACAGCGTATTCTTCGAACGCTGGCAGCATCTGCTCTGGACACAAGTGCGCACACAGTGCACCTTTCTCTCGTGCCTCTTTCTGCTACCGCTTTTGTTGGTACAAATCTACTTTGCACCACCCGCTTTTTTCTACATCGGAGTTGTGCTTTTCTACATCGTAGTTAGCAGATTGGCCTTATTTATGAAATGTTATAGCACTTTTTTTATTTATCCCGGCGGCTTCATTCATTTGCTTTTGTACTTTTGCACGCTTGAAATCGCGCCCTTGGCCGCTCTATGGCGGCTTTTGGAGGCCGCAGGCTAATTCTCTTGTTCCATATTTTTTTAGCAACTGAAGCAGCAAGACATGATACGAAACATTCTTGTATCGCAACCCCAACCAGCTACTCCCAAGAACCCGTATGCCGAAATGACTAAGAAGTACGGGGTGAATTTTACTTTTCGTCCTTTCATCAAGGTCGAAAGTCTGAGTGTGCACGAATTTCGCAAACAACGCGTTGATGTACTCAAGCACACAGCCATTGTCTTCACTTCTCGCCACGCCATAGATAGTTTCTTCGCTATCGTACAAGCTATGCGCGTGAAGATGCCCGAGACCATGAAGTATTTTGCGACCAGCGAGTCCATTGCACTCTACATCCAGAAGTTTGTGCAGTATCGCAAGCGCAAGGTATTCTTCGGTACAACGGGAAAGGTAGACGACCTCGTGCCTGTGATGGCTAAGCATAAGACCGAAAAGTATCTTGTGCCACAAAACGACACGACCGACGGTAACTTCCTCAAGATGTTGGATGCCAAGAGCCTCAAATACACACACTGCGTGATGTATCGCACAGTGAGTGTACCCATTTCTGAGGACGAGCTCAAGAGCCAAGACATGGTGGTACTCTTCACCGCAGCGGGTGTTGACACGCTTGTCACGTCTTTCCCAGGCTTTGAGCAGGGCATGCTCCGTGTGGCCACGCTGGGCAACGCGGCTCGCATTGCTGCTGAGGGCAAAGGATTGCGCATCGATGTCGTGGCACCCCTTCCCAAGCAACCCAGCATCACGGGAGCCATTGCTGACTACTTAGAAGAAGAGAGCGAGCACGACACGCAGGCGGCTTTGCACCCCGAGACGCTCAACGAGCACGAGCAGGAGCAGAAGTTGCGCCGTAGTGTAGCGGCTAAGAAAGGACTTGAGACCAAGCGTCGCAAACAGATGCTCAACGAAGAGCTTCAGCAGCACTTGCAGGACGTGGAGATGCATCGCGCCCACGCCGAGGATGTGCGCCGTCGTTCCGAGGAGCAGAAGCGACTTTTGGAAACACTCAAGCGCGACCTTGAAAAGGCACAGGCTGCATACGACGAAGCGCGTCGGCAGGCCGACCGCATCACACGCGAGGGCGAGAAAGCGCGTCGCGAAATGCGCGAAGCCAAGGCCCGCAGCGAAGTGGCTGTTGCCGAACTGGCTTCCATCGAAGAGCAGATAGCCAAACGCCGTTCGCCAGCACAGGCTGCTGCCACGCAGACGACCACCAAGGCCAAGACAACCACGGCTACAAAGGCGACGAAGTCCACCACAAAGGCTACTGCCACCAAGACGGCCGCTAAGTCATCCACGAAGACCAAGGCTGCCACAGCTACAAAGAAAGCTACGACAGCACGCAAGACGACAACGACCAAGTCTGCGGCGAAGAAAACGGCTTCTGCGGCCAAGAAGACAGCGACTGCTAAAAAGGCATAACGCTTCCGCAATATTCAACAACGAAGCGGCACAAGACCATCTCCGAGCGAGGAGTCTTGTGCCGCTTTGTTTGTGTGTATATACAGGTTGTAGCGCCGAATACACCGCTTGTAGCGTGTCGCACATAGGTTGTCGCGCACTCAGCAGTGGCCGCGCTGTGTGCAACATAATTATCGCGCGGTGCGCATAGTCGTTACGTCATCGGCTATGCACACCGCGCGATTTTGTTTATGCCTAAATCTGTCGCGCTGGTTTAGGCTACGATTATTCCTGTACGCGTTGGGTGAGGAAATAGAGCGCGTAGGGGCTTACGCCAGCCTCGTAGGTGTTGATTAACACACCACGGTTGTTGAAGCGATATACTTTGCCAGACTGTGTGTAGCTCACATAGCCAGCCTCGGTGAGGCTGTTCGCGCCGACGTAGACTTCAGCACCGTCGGGATTGACCTTGATGAACGTGGGGGCAGTGGGCAGCTCGTTCGTAGTAGATAGGAAATTGTCGCTGAGTTTGTCGCCCGTGGCAGCATCGTAGAGCGTATAGGTGCTTTGGCTGCTTTCGTTCCAC
>JAFVCB010000079.1 GCA_017479555.1 Bacteroidaceae bacterium
CGGCCACACGCTGTAGGCAAAGCGGGTTGTCGCGCCACTGATCGGTGGGACACTCATCGCCACCGAGATGGATGTAGGGATAGGGAAAGACTTCGCAGAGATGGCTCAGCACGCACTTCAGAAAGTCTATCACATGGTCGTCGCCGACATTGAGCACCTCCTTTGAAACACCTTGATGCACACGCACACTGACTTGCTGCGTAGGGTTACAACCCAACTCGGGATAGGCCGCAACGGCAGCTACCATGTGCCCGGGCAAATCTACTTCGGGGATGATTTCTATATGCAGGTTCTTGGCGTAGGCCACAATCTCGCGGAGGTCGTCGAGGGTGAAGTACATGCCCTCCCCGTAGCGTGTATCGTCGTAGAAGAAAGGTTGTCGTCCCTTATTGGTGAGCGACGAGTCGCGCACAGCTCCTACTTCTGTCAGGCGCGGATATTCGGGTATCTCAATGCGCCAGCCTTGGTCGTCGGTCAGGTGCCAGTGGAAACGGTTGAGCTTGTAGTAGTGCATCAGGTCGAGCATCTTCTTCACCTCTTCTTTGTCGAAGAAGTGGCGCGACACGTCGAGCATGAATCCACGGTGCGCGAAGTTGGATGCGTCGCAAATCTCCACATACGGCAGTTTGGCGCGCCCGCCTTGGCTATTGAGTGCTACGAGTTGGCGCAGCGTGACCTGAGCATACGAAAAGCCGGCTTGCGAATTAGCTTCTACCTGTATGCCCTCGGCGTTGATAGTGAGCCGATAGCCCTCAGCAGGAAAGTCGTCCGAGGCATGACAGCGAAACACGATACCCGCCTCTTCGTCCATGGCTGGCTGCCCATCGGCAATGGCTGCATAGAGGTTGTCGAGCGTTTCGTAGAAAGCGGTGAGGTCACTGATGCCATATTCTCCCTGATTGACTTTGAGCGAGCGGGGTTGCGGAATGACGTTCACGTTTTGCGCCGACACGCTCATTGATAGCAGGAGGCAAAGGAGTGGCAGGAGTATTCTTTTCATGCGTTTAAGATTTTAGGATATTCGTTGAGAAACCATTGGGCAAAGCGTTGTGTGCCATCTTCTAAGCTGACGTGCGGACGATATCCATAGTCGCGCTGAAGAGCTGTGGTGTCGGCCCACGTGCGTGCCACGTCGCCAGGTTGCATAGCGACTTTCTCGACGATGGCTCGCTGTCCCAAGGATTGTTCTAAGATTTCGAGAAAACGGGTGAGCGGCTGCGGCTGTCCATATCCGATATTGTACACCGCTTCGGGGCTGTCATCGGCCATAGCTATGCGATAGGTGCCCTCGACAATGTCGTCGATGTACGTGAAGTCGCGCTGCATGTCTCCGTAGTTGAAAAGACGCAGCGGTTGGTGCTTCACGATGGCATTGGCAAAGAGAAAGAGTGCCATATCAGGGCGTCCCCAGGGACCATATACGGTGAAGAAACGCAGCCCTGTGGCTTTGATGCCGTAGAGATGGGAGTAAGCGTGCGCCATCAGCTCATTCGACTTTTTGGTCGCGGCATATAGGCTCACGGGTTGGTCTACTACGTCGCTCTCGCGAAAGGGTACGCGCTCGTTACCCCCGTATACACTGCTGCTACTGGCATAGACGAGGCGGCGTATGCCTTGCTGCCGACAGCCTTCGAGGATGTGCAGAAATCCTACAAGGTTGCTCTCGGCATAAGCATGGGGATGGTCTATGGAATAGCGCACCCCCGCCTGTGCGGCAAGGTGAACCACACGGTCGAACGTGTAGGTACGAAAGAGCTGCTCCACGGCTGCACGGTCGGCAATGTCTAAGCGTACGAAGCGAAAACCTTCGCGCCCCCGCACCTCCTGTCCTGGGGTGGGAACAGCTCCCATCGGCAGCCCCAAGCGTGCCAATCGTGCCAACTTGAGGCGCGGATCGTAGTAATCGTTGAGGTTGTCAATGCCTACGACCTCGTGATTTTCTTTGAGCAAACGCTCCGTGAGTGCGTGTCCCACAAAACCTGCTGCTCCAGTCACCAATATCTTCATTTGTCTTGTCGCTTGTAGATGATGATGTTGCGCGTATAGGTCACAAAACCTACGCTCTGTCCGAGTACGAGTACGGGGTCGAGCCGCAGTAGCCCGTAGCTCACGATGATGAAACAGCCCGTGAGCGAAATAATCCAGAAGCCTAAGGGCAGCTCGGAGCGTTTCAGGCGGTTGCTATACCACCATTGGTATACGAATCGCAGCGTGAAGAGCACCTGTCCCGCACTGCCATAGATGAGCAACCAAAGCGGCACACGCTCGTTGTGGAAGAAGCGGGAGAGAAACTCCTGCCCATGGCTCACAATGATGCCCGCTGCCACAACGGGAAGCGCATAGAACACTACGCGGATGGGCGCGGGCATCTTGCGCCACAGACCTTTGATGTCCAAATTCCATATATAGATATAGTAGGAAATAAACTGGCCAAAGACTATTGCAAAGTCGTCGCGCAAAATCCCATATACGCACAGCAGCACGCTTCCTGCCAAGGAGCAGAGCCAAAAGATGCTGGGCGACACCACACGTTTCTGTCTTTCTGACAGTACCCATTGTATCAGCATTCGCGCAGAGAAAAATCCCTGTGCGACGAAGCCGAGGAGGTACACCATGATGGACGAGAACTGTGCGTGCATAAGGAGAACGGAGGTCGTGTTCTACATATTCTACGATGCGCGATTGCTGTTTGCGATAAGCGTAGCTGCGAGAGCGCTAAGCCTCGCTGGCCTCTGCTATTTGGTACTTGATGTATCTGTTCTTCATCCAGCGATAGGCGAAACAGTCTTTGAAAGGTCCTACTAACCTGTTCCACAAATGATACTTCGACACACCCGCCACGCGCGGATAGTGGCGCACGGGCAACTCTTTCATCTGTCCATCTTCGAGTGCCACCAGTGCAGGCAAGAAGCGATGCATGCCGTCGAAGAAAGGGATGCGCTTGGCCACGCTGGTCTGCAGCACTTTGAGCGGACAGCCTGTGTCGGTGGCTTTGTCGCCTGTCATCATGCGCCGAAAGCCATTGGCGATTTTGGACTGCACGCGCTTGAAGCCTGTATCTTTGCGCTGCGCTCGTATGCCCGTCACGAGGGCATACTCTCTGCGAAATGGCAGGAGCAGGTTGAAGTCCTCGGGATCGGTCTGCAAATCGCTGTCGATATAGCCTACCCACTCGCTCTGCGCGGCATCAAATCCCGCTTTCATGGCGGTGGAGAGTCCGCTGTTGTGGGTCAATGACAGGTAATAAAAATCGCTGTTGCGCTGACAAATGGCGCGTATCTTTTCCAAACTGTGGTCGCTACTGCCATCGTTGACAAGCAACACGCAGGCTCGCGCTTCGCTATGGGGCAGAAACGCGCCAAGACGTTCCTCCACGCGGTCTAAGTTATCCTCTTCGTTATATACGGGTACTATGATGGTAAGTTCGTAACTGGCTGTTTGCTGCATATCGATGTAAGAAGTTTGGGGTTGATGTGCTGAATGATTATCTTGATATTTATACTATTCGTTGTCGGAGATGCCGCGCTGCGTGGGGCTTATGGGCGTTTCGGCAGTGGAGTTGCGTAGCAGGTAAGCCACGTGGAGCATCACAGGACTGTAGTGCATGTCGGACGCAGCGTGGTGGTTATCGTCGTAAAGGCCTATTCGCTCACGACGAATATCTGCTGGAAGCGTAGCGAGCACAGAGTCTGCCGTTTGTGCATGCAATAGGAGTACGCAGGGCAAGGCTTGGTGCAAATCGTCTTGGCGCGACAAATCCACCGACTGTATGGTGCGGCGGGCATTGTATACCCCCTCTATGCGCAGTTCTTCACTCGCGGGATGTCGGAAAGGGATGTCCTCCACGCGCTCATCGGCACTGAGCAGGGCGAGTGTGCGTGCTTGGTCTCCTGTCATCACCCTGCCTATGAGCGGAAGCACGATGAGTTCTACGACGATGCACACGCCCACGGTGTAGCGCAGCAGTAGTCGTGGCCACTTCGCGCCGTGGGAAAAATGCATCAATACCAGGGCGGCAAGCATGGCCATCGGGAACATCATCGGTAGCAGATAGCGGAACTTTTTCTCGGGCATGCACGAGAGCAACACGAGTTGCAACACGAGGAAGAGCCACACGAAGTGGTAGGCCTTGGGCTGCGCCATCCGCTTGCGCCAATAGGGAACGGCCAGCCCCATAAGTACGAATGGTGCCCATACACCACTCTCTACCCAGAAACGCCAGTAGTACCACCAGGGACGCACATTGCGATTGACCCACGCACCTGTCTCTTTATGAAATACAGAGGCTAAATCTGCAGGATGTAAGGTAACGAGATATAGATACCACCAACCACCTACAACAAGGGCGATAAGCAGAACACACAAGGCGGGCAGCAGTTTGCCCTTCAGTCGTGCTGGATAGACCACCCACAGGGCGATAACACAGGGCAATAATAGGGCAAAGAAGCTCACGGGGCCTTTGCTCAAGAACGAGAGCCCGAGAAACAGGCCTGCGAGCAGCGCATCGCGCCAAGGGCTACGCGATGGCTCGGGATCGTGAAAGAGCTTATATAGATAGTATATCGCGGCGGTCATGAATGCATGGCAGTATACATCCCATGTAGCCGTGCGCCCCATCAGTACCACTTGGTAGCACGTGAGAAAGGCTAATGCAGCGACGAAGGCTGTCTTTTCGTCGGTCAGGCGTTTGACAAACAAATACAGAAATAGCGTCCAGAGCATAGCGGCTAAGGCTGGCGGTATGCGCTGCATAGCTAAGCTGTTGGGCGCAATGCGCTCCACGGCGGCAGCAATCCACGTGGGCAAAGGGGGCTTCTCGAGACGCAATTCTGCATTCATCGTAGGGACGAGCCACGTACACTCGCCAGCAGCTATCTCGCGGGCTGTCACCAAGTTGCGACACTCCATGATGTCAGGACTCAATGCAGTGTTGTGCGGAAAGAATGCCACACAAGCCACCAACAGCAGGATGATACGACGCACAGAATACGACATACAATAATTATATACACGTGTAAGTTGGCTGCAAATGTACTATTTCTCTGCCACATATCCGTTTTTGAGGACAAAATAAATGGTGCGCTGCACACGGAAGTAGTCAAGAAGACAACAGTTTAGCTCCACAGAAAGGAGTAAACACTAACAAAAAAAAACACAAATCCAACGTCCGCTGTCCTTAACGCTTTTGTCGCGAAACAAGAAACATTATTGATGCCGTTTTATTCATTTTCGGGCATCAATTGACGGATTTTGAAAAGCTGAAGCCCAAAATTGCCACTCTGAAATAACAATTTCGACCCACAAAGAGGGGAAAGGCGTAATTGAAAATTTGCGCTAAAAATGTTCATTTTTGTTACATATAAGTACACAATGGACGCTGAAAAGTCGGCATTGGCTATGAAATTTTACGAAAAGGGGACGATAATTAAAAAAGCCGTTTTATATTTGCTGTGAAAAAGGAGGAAAAATCATCTATGACCTATCGCGAAGCTGAGCAATACTTATTTGAAACTACGCCACTCTTTCAACAACGTGGCCAAAGTGCTTATAAGCCTGGTCTCAGCAATACGGTGAAGCTCGATCTACATTTTGATCGACCTCACTTCAGCTATAAAACCATACACGTAGGCGGCACCAACGGCAAAGGTTCGGTGGCGCATACCTTAGCTGCTATCCTGCAAGCACAGGGCTACAAGGTGGGTCTCTTCACATCGCCCCATCTCGTGACCTTTCGCGAACGCATACGGGTCAATGGCGAGATGATTTCTGAGGAGCGTGTAGTGCGTTTCGTTGAGGAAGAGAGGGCGTTCTTCGAGCCTTTGCATCCCTCATTTTTCGAACTCACCACGGCCTTGGCCTTCAAGTATTTTGAAGAGTGCTTCGTGGACATCGCGGTGATTGAAGTAGGACTGGGCGGACGGCTCGACTGCACGAACATCATCACCCCCATCCTATCCATCGTCACCAACATCGGCCTCGACCATACCGACCTCTTGGGCGATTCGCTCTCCAAGATAGCACGCGAGAAAGCGGGTATATTCAAGCACGGCGTGCCTGCCATCGTAGGCGAGATGAATGCCGAGACCACCGATGTGTTCAAAGCCACGGCAGCACTTGTCGGAGCACCACTCTTCTACGCACAAAACGAGGGCGTACTCAATTTCTCCGAAGTGCGCGAGGACTGCAACCACTACGAGAGCATAGACTACGGTAACTTCCAAGGGGAACTGACGGGTCAGCTCCAATTACGC
>JAFVCB010000080.1 GCA_017479555.1 Bacteroidaceae bacterium
ACAGTGTCGTTGGCAATCTTTGATGACCGACTGGAGATAACCAATCCTGGACGTCTGCCCGTGCCACTGACTCCTAAGACCATCAAGGAGCCTCATGGCTCTTACCCATTTAATTTAAGAATAGCACAAGTGCTATACCTTTCGACTAATCTTGAAAGATGGGGTACAGGTGTGAGCCGTATGGTAGAACTATGCCGTGAGCAAGGTGTGCCAGAGCCCGAATATATGACTGATGCTCATGAGGTGAAGATTGTTTTCAAAAAGAAATACCAATATAATTCCGACGAGACGAAAAATGTAAACAACGACAGTGATGGCGGCAATTCTGGCGGTAGTGGCGGTAGTTTGGCGGTAGTGCAACTATCAGATTTACAAATAAAGATATGTGAGTTGATAAAAAATAACTCACGTATTACTGTTGCACAAATGGCGGTAGCTTTGGCAGTAGCTAAACGCACATTGGAACGTAATCTCGCTGACTTGCAGAAAAAGGGCATTCTCAGCCGTACTGGTAATACAAGTGCAGGTAGATGGATGTTATTGACAGAAAGCAAGTGAAGAGACTGTGACCTTAGGTTAGAGTCATAAATATCTGCCATTTTGGGCATAGAGTATGTAACCAGTATGTAACTGGAGGCATATGTTATAGAAGAGTGGATTTTGAAAGTGCCGATAAATAAAGGGATTTTTCGTTGTGAATAGTATGTAACTGGTATGTAACCAGCATGTAACTGAGAGAGAGGGGAAAGATGTTGACTACGGCACTTATGTTTGGTGGAAATGCGAATGCGAACAATATATAAAGAGATGCAAATAGTCCAAAGAATGTTTGGGCATTTGCGGATTCTTGGCTTAATAGTCAAATGTTAGTTTTGCGCATCTATATAACGCATAAGAGAAGAGACCTATCGAACCTGAATGGTTGCGATAGGTCTCTTATTTTATATATATTACATGATACTGACCTACTGATCAAATCGAGATTCCTCGCCTGTCGTTCTGGGATTAGAGGGATGAGGAGCAGGCTGTGGATCAGGTCGAACGGGATTGACAGGAGTCGGTGCGGGTGGAGCAGGAGTTGATACATCTTGCTGCCTTTGTGTTCTTGTTGGCGTATTGGCAGGTGCTGCAGGTGTCGTAATCGTTCTATTTCCTGATGTTGCAGCAGATGCAGCAGTTGTCGTTTGCGGTGCAGGTGTTGTCGCCGCAGGTGCTGAATCTGGGAGTGCGCTTTGGGTGGCAGTATCTGGGGAAGTGCTGTCGGTAACAGTTGAGATACTATCTTCCACTGGTGAAGCCGAAGAGAAATGATCTCGACGAAGCAGATAAACGAGTCCTGCTACAACCAAGCAGGCCACAACTGTGACAAGGCCTATGATATAGGTTGTGTTATTTGACTTGCGAGGCTTTTCTGGGTTAGCCAAGAATGCTGCTTGCACAGGTTGTGACTGCACAGGCTGTTGAGAGCCGTCCATCAAGGTTACGTCAGACGAGTTATTGTTTGTCGAAGCGACTTCTGTTGGCTCGCCTTCGGCCGCTGGATTCTCTGGATTGAGAACGACGTCACCTGTATAGATATCTACCTCTACAACGTCTTTGTTACCTTCAGGATTAGGATAACCTTCCTCCACGTCCTCTGGTTCCTCCCCCTCCTCCATGGCCTCAAGCACGGCAATGGCTTTAGCAGAGAAGAAACCTGGCTTGCGCTCGCGCACTTCTTCTGCTGAAGAAGGACGCAACTTACGCTTCGGATTCATCAGCCATAGAATCATCTCGCGCATTTCGTTGGTAAGCGTATCGGGGAACTTAAAGGCAGCATCGCCTTCATCGGCGATATCACTCACGTTGGGCGGGAGCTGTGCGGTAGAAATATAGTACATCGTCGCTCCAAGTGCATAGAGGTCTGTCCATGGGCCAAACGTATCATAGGCTTGGGCGATTTGTTCACCAGGCGCATAGCGGGGGGTATAGCAAAGCGTGGAAACGCTACGAGAGGCCTCTGTGTCGTCTTGGATAATCTTGGATGCACCGAAGTCAATAAGAATAGCCTTTCCTTTGCGCCCCAACATGATGTTGGCGGGCTTTATATCGAAGTGGAATATATTCTTCTGGTGAATATCTTGCAGCGCATCGAGCATTTGGTCTAATATCTTTCTGACCTCACTCTCACGTATAGGCCCGCTGGCTTTCACGCGCTCGCCGAGCGACACACCGTCTATGTACTGCATCACGTAGTAGGACGTATCATTCTCTTCAAAGAAGTCTGTTACGCTACATACATGGTCGCAGTCTCCCAAATTGGCCATGCGTTGCGCTTCTTTATAGAACTTTTGACGCAGGCTTTCAAATTGTTCTTTGTTGACTTCATTCGATACCGTCACCGTGCGCTGGTCGTCTTCACGATGCGTCATGCCTTTGATGAAGAACTCCTTGATGGCTACAACTTTGTTGGAGAGATTCTCGTCTTGGGCGTAGTATGTATTACCAAAACCGCCACTACTCAGGTAGTGATGCACCCGATAACGACCTTTCAGTAGAGTGCCTTCGGGGAGAAGGGCAGCAAACTGCCCAGCTGAGGGATTAAACATGGGCTGATGTGTTTTAATTATTAAGGTTTACGGCAGCAAATTTAGTACTATTTTTTGACCTTATCTATAAAATAGACAAGAAATCTTAGCAAATTTTAACTTCTTCGTACCAAGAACGAAAAAGCTCGCATGACTACGGACTTTGGGATGATGGTTGTTGGTTATGTGTTTGTGATGACAAGCGGAACGTTAAGGGGACGGCGATGTTGCACCTTTCTTCACCATACGAAAGCCACGCTACAGCTGTGTTTTGGGACAAAATGCGCTGAAGTCGCAGTACTTACAATCGCGCGACGGATTGGCTTCAAAGGGTATGGAGACATCAAGAATTTCAGTGACAAGTTCGGAAAGTCCTGCTTGAAACTCGCCTAATAGTGGACGCACATCGCAGAGATTGTCACGCCCAAGTTTGACATAAGGGTCGTAGTCTGGCTTATACGCCTCACTGGTGTAGTATAGGGCTGGGCGTATGGGCAGTGTAGTATGCTCTTGCATAGCGAGCGCGTAGACGAACGTTTGGAAGACATACGCCGCCCGTTCTGCTCCACGCTGGAAGAGTTTTTCTATGCTACTAAATGATTCCTTGGATTTTTTCTTTCCCGTTTTGTAGTCCAAGATACGAAACGTCTTGCTGCCATCTTGTTCCGAAACGATATCTATACGATCGACAATACCACCCACTTGTACGCTGACAGGCTCTCCACTACTGTCATGCACCTCTATAGAGACGCGACTTTCCTCTTCTAAAGCCACTATCTCCACATGTCCTAAGCGCATATCAGCACGTAGTAGGTCGTGGAGTTGACGTACGAGGATATTGTGTTGCACAGGATAGTCAGCGAGTTTACCTTTGAGGGTAGTGTTATCGCGTTGCACATCGAGAAAGGCACGTTGTAGGCAATCTTCTATGAGAACGTCTGCTCCACGCTCTAAGAGCGTACGTATGTGGGCTGCCGTAACGGGCTGTGCGAGTGAGGATGTGAGATGCAGATATAAATATTGTGCAGCGCCGTGGAATATGCTTCCGAAATCGTTAACCTGCATTTCGCCTCGTGGCTCATGGTAGGCGCGCATACGTGCCACCCTACTGAAGTAAAACGCAAGCGAACACTTCATATAAGTATTGAGCGCACTGGGCGAGAGGCTCTGCACATACTGAGCTATATTCTCTGGCTTTGGCACAGTGAGTGTGTGCATATTAAAGGGCTGAAAGACGGTTTGCAGTCTTCCGCAATGGATATGGAGTGATGGGGCTTCGATGAGGAGTTGCATCATGAAGCGCGACATTTCGCCACCACCCGAAGAGCCTACCATTTTGTCTTTCCAAAGTGCCGTCACGCTCTTGGAGCGCGAGAGCAGTCGATGGAAATAGTAAGAATAGAGCGCTGCTTGGTGACGATGGGTCTGCAGCCCGTAGGCTTCGCGCAAGAAATAGGGTATAAAGGAGGAGCTATGCGTCACACCCGGGATATTCTTGTCGTCCGCCGAGAGGAGCAATACATGCTCAAAGTCCAGACAACGCGTCTCGAGCAGTCCCATGATTTGTAGTCCCTCCGCAGGCTCACCATGAAAGGCTATGCTGTGCGTGCGCAGACATCCTCGCAACAGTTTGCGCAGTGTGGGTGTTTGCAGGGTCAACCTCCCCCTTTGAAGCAGTCCCTTTAGGCGGCTACATATAGTGAATATGCTGAAGCGCGCCTCTTGTTCCAATATGTCGGCAGGCTCCATCGCCTGCCGCTGCACAGCAGGACTTTGGCTCATGGCTTCCTCTATTCGTGTGAGAAAGTCTATCGGCTCTACGGCTCTACGTTCCAAGTCATCGGCTAAGCGAAGTGTGTCACTATAAGCATTGGTTGCCGCGAGCGGATAGCCCTTGGTAATATTGAAGCTTTCCACCGTGTCGGGTAGCGCATGCAATACGGGTTGAAGCAGATGTTCATCGCAAAGCACAATAGCTGTTCGACGCGGATCGGCTGTCGTGTGTTCCCTAAGCCAAGGGGCGATATAGCAGGCCTGCGCCGCATCGGATTGCGCTGAAATGAAGGCTATCTCTTTGGGTTGCAAGAAGTTCGAGAAATACTCTTCGGACAAGGCATTGGGAAATGTCTTCAAGTTTTGGGACATATAGTAGCCTGCCTCGCTTAGCCCCTTGGTTACTCCATTGCGCGGCATATAGTAGGTGTCATAATCCCAATAGAAGAGCACTTCTATCTCCTTCTGTAAGCATTTGAAAAGTTTTTCCTCGGTAGCAGAGAGTACATTGAAACCCACGATAGCCACTCTGTCGAAAGCTTCAAGCGGTGAGGTATAGCCTTGAGTGAGGTTTTCTACGGCGCGACGTTGCAGCATACCCGTGTAGGCCATCCCCTCGCTTTCCAAAGTCGCTGTGAGCGTAGCATAGATATGGGGCATCATGCGCCACAGGTGTAGAAACTTGTCGCGTATATAGGAATTGCGCTCTACGTCGAACTCACGAAAAAATGTACGCAGCACATCTTTTTGTTCTTCGGTGAGGAAGTTGCCCGCATCTATCTCGCGCAGATCGGCCAAGTTGACGAATAGCCGTTCTGCGTCGACCAAGGCCTTGTCGATGTCTTCAAAATCGGCCAATATTCGCTCTGCCCAGCCGTAGAAATGGTCGAGTGTATCGGGCTTTTGTCCCTGGCGTGTTTCTTCGCGAGCATAGATAGCATAGATTTGGCACGCCACATCTATGGGGTCGGCTATGGCGAGAGGACAAAAGAGTTGGAACAGCTCGCTAATCGTGACGTAGCGGGGCGAGAACACGGGTGTCTCGGTTGTTGCCAAGTAGTCGTCCATAAAGAGATTAGGACGTTTGCCTGGGAACACCACCAAGGTGCGCGAAAGGTCGTACGAGGTCTCTGTCCCATGCGCTGTACGCATGGCTCGCACCGATGGTGTACGACGCAATAGGTCTTCAGCAACTAATTGAAGAAATGGTTTCATATCTATTTATCTACTCGCTGCGAAGTGTAGTTTCTTTATTGAGAAAAAGGTTTGCTGTGTTTACTTCTCGCGGTATTCGTCTGGCACTTCCCTAAACTCGTTCTGCCACACATACCACACATAGCCCTGCACCTCTTCGCCTGTCATGCGTTGTAGGAGGTGCATATACTCGGCTACTTGCGTGAGATGCTCATCGTGTGGCTTACCAAACTTATAGTCTACAACGACTATTTGTCCTTCGCGCCACATCACGCGGTCGGGTCTGCGTCGCACAAGTTTTCCTGCGCCATCGCGCGAGAGCAAGGTACATTCTCGGCGCAACTGCCAAGAGCCATCAAACCACGATTTGGCACGACCTGTCTGTATGCGATGCCCCACCAAGCGCAGGGTTTCTTCCTCTTCTGCTGCGGGCAATAGGCCTTCTACCACGGCTTCTCGCACTGCGCGAGTAGCATCAGTTGCTGTAGCGATGTGTTCAAAGATATGGTGAAGCACTTTGCCACGATGGATATATGTGCGCCGCTGCTGTTCTTCTTCGCTGACTTCATCGTTCATGAACTGAAGTGCCGCTGTGCGTTGCTTAAACGAGGCACGCCACGACATACTTTCTTCGTGCGCCAGTGGTATCGCTACCGAGGGTTGACGCAAGGGATTGGCTTCTATGGTTTGAAGCTGTTCTGTTGGTGCTGAATCTACACGAACAACTGGCTTAACGCGTTCACCTTTTTCTATCACATAGGGCATGTTCTCGCCCTCAGGTAGCACCGTGTCGGCAAAAAGTGTAGCAATCTTCGTACTATTGTCCATCCCCTGCGCGGTGTCCACCCATATATATAAATGGTGTATGGCGCGGGTCTGTGCCACATAGAGCAGATTCAGGTTTTCTACACGCTGACGATACATGTCCTCTTCGTAGGCCTCTTTATAGACCGAGTTTTGCATATCTTTCGACAGTGTCATCGGCACTAATGGCAGGTCTGAGAAAGGTGCTTCCGAAGGCCTGCACCACATCTGTTTGGCTTTGAAAAGGGTAGACACTTCGTGGATTGACCAACTCAGATAGGGCATAAACACGGTGTGATATGCCAAACCTTTTGCCGTGTGTATCGTTTGAATCAGCACACCATCGGCTACAGCGCCGCCTATTCTCTTTGTAGACAGTGTTTCGTCCCAGTAGTCAAGGAATTGGTGTACATCGCTGCCTTCTTTGAGGATAAAGTCCTTCAGGCTGTCGAGGAAGAAGAACAGAAAGTCTTGTTGTCCCTCCATCCGATAGAGTTCCAGCAGGTAGATAATGCGTTCTGCGCGCTCATAGAGTGGCAAATGTTTGAGCTGATCTGTGTGGTCTCTGAGTACCTGTGGAATAAGTTCTTCGCGCCGTGTGGCAATATCATGCCACGCGATATCTTGCTTTTGAACCCACTTATAGTAATACGCTATCACATACGTGAGGGCTACCGTGTCTGAGGGATGCAGCAGATAGCGCAGTGTGGCTATCACGACATGTACAGCGGGCGACGAGTTGAACTCAAAGGAGTCGTTCGACACCAATGGTAGGTCGGGATGGAAGGCGGCCATGTGGTTGATGACACGCGCTGCATCGCGTGCGCCACGTACCAAGATAGCCATCTCTTTGTACGGCACTTGGTATTCGTCGTGGAGTTTGGCTATCTGTCGCGCAAGGTCGCCTAATACGGGATCAAACTCAAATTCTTCGTCGTCTGTGGGTACGTCTGCCCATTCTTTTCCTCCTATACTCACCCTCACATATCCCTCGGCCTTGCCGCTTGGACTTTGTTGCACCACATCGCTATAGATTTGTTCAAAGGCCTCTTGCTGCTGCGCGCTATTGGAACGCAGAAACAGGGGGTGGCGAACCACTTTCTGGAAGAAGTCATTATTAAAATCAACGATGGCATAGTCGCTACGGTAGTTCGTGTCCAACGTGTTGGTGACAATCTGTTCTGGGCGATAGGTCTGCTCGATGTTCTCCAGGTTCTCCCACTCGCCTCCTCGCCAACGATAGATGCTTTGTTTGACATCGCCCACGAGCATAGAGCTGTAGCCCGAGGATAGTCCCTCGCTGATGAGGTGCTGAAAGGTATGCCATTGCAACGTAGAGGTATCTTGGAACTCGTCTATCATGATATGGCGAAACTGCACGCCTGCACGTTCATATACGAAGGACGTATCGTCTTCACCGACCAGTCTGTCGAAGAGCAAGGGGGTGCGACCAAGGAGGAAACGCCCCGTTTCCTCGCCGAGCGTGGTGACCATATCGTTGATCTCACCCACTAAGCGTAGTTCGCCCAACTGCTTGATGCTCAAGTTGCAAGAATTCAATATCTCTTTGCGCGAGAGTCTGAACGCATCCAGTGCTTGGAGTGCTTCACGCAGCTGTTCTGCCTCTCTTCGCAGATCTGCATTGTTTATCGTCTTTGACTTGAGCCACGCATCGCTGCTCTCTATATATTTTTTATAGGTGTCAGTAGGGTCGGTTTGATTACTAACATTATTCAGATAAGCTCCGAGGCTCTTTTTCCCATTATTGAAGCGGCTCAAGTCGCCCGCAATGCTGATGAAATGTTCTACACGCTCCTTTACCTCCGCCGCCACTTTGTCGCGCAGTTCTATGAGTCTGCGGCGATAAGCAAACAGCGTGTCATTCGTCAGCTTGCCTGCTAAACTATCGCTGTGGCGCGAGAAGACTTCTTTGTTGATTTCTTCGGCCAAGGTCTTCACTTTGCTCACAACGTCCCACGAACCATGCTCCTCCATATTGTCGAGGGCAAAGCGGGTCATCCAGTGCATCAAGTCCTGATGGTCGGTCAACTCGCTCATGAGTCGGTCTACGGCGCGACCTATGGTTTCTTTGTCGTTGATATCTACTTGGAAATTGGCTGTCAGTCCCAGTTCGTGCGCCAGTCCGTGTAGCAAGCGTTGCAAGAAACTGTCTATCGTCTGTACGAAGAAGTCATCATAGTTGTGCAATATCGTATGTAGCGCTACCGCTGCCCGACGTTTGAGTACCTCGGCGGGTAGCCCTGTCTCTTTCATCACCTTGCCTAAAAATCCATCGGGCTGTTGCCTTAGGTCGGTGTGGGCTATATCATAGAGGTGTTCCAGTATGCGCGTTTTCATCTCCATCGTGGCTTTGGTCGTAAAAGTCACTGCGAGAATGTGGCGCGGCTGAATGTACTCCGATGCTAATAGCAGGGAGATATACTGTGCGGTGAGTTCAAACGTCTTTCCCGACCCCGCCGAGGCACGAAAGACATTGAGTTTTGCCGATTCCATGGATAAAGGTAAGAAATCTGTGAGGGATAAGTGAACATGCGCCTTCTACTACCACTCTCCACGCTTGTCGTAGGCTTCGATGCGCTCCTCTATATTGTCAGGGAGTTGATAGAAGAAGTCGTAGTTCGTCAAACGCTCCACCTCATCTACGGTGGTGCTGTAATCGTGGTAGTCTCCACCTACATTTTGGTTGGGAAACACAAAAGCCTTGCAGTGCCAGCGTCCGCCTTTCTGCCAACATACCACCTTGAAGAAACGCTGTGGCACACAAACCTTATGAGAGCCTATCGTTCGATATCCGTCCTCTACGATAGGACCGCAGACGATATACACTCTGCCCCACTTACGGGCATACTTGCGCAACGCACTTTCTAAATCCTCCCACACACCTGCGTTGAGGTCATGGTCTTGCGGACAAATGTTGGTCAAGAGAAAACTCTCGTGCTGCGCTTGTCTGCTCCATTTCATATCGCCTGCGGGAGCCATGTGCCCTCTGCTATAGCCCGAACCTTTGTAGTCGCTGTTCTCAGCGGCATACCTCCCTACTGCGGGGTCGGAAGCAAAAGAACCATCGCGTTTGCCATACGCCTTGGCCTCGGCAGCGGTGAGTTCGTAGGCCACCCAGTTGGGGATGCGCCATGTGGTGTTATAGCTCACCGTATAGCCCGTTCGCGACAGGCGTATGGCCGCTTCGTCACGCTGTCCTTTAGGCACTTCAAAGAGCTGTTCCACGTCCAGACCAACAGCATCGGCAGCCATCATACCATAGCGTTCCGCAAGCTCGTCTGCGGCTGTAGCATCGGACTTGTTGGGTTTGCACGAGAAGCAAATCCAACTTAGCGTCAAGGATAGTAGGAGTAGGCGGTATTGAGATATACTGAACATCGGCGGCGTGGGCTAATCTATCTATCAAGTACTCATGAGTTCTCCGATTGATTCGGAGCGGAAAAAAGAGGCGTTGGGGAGCGGTCGATGGGGAGGGACGTGCGTCGTGGCTACACGCTCTATCTGCCTTCTTTTTCTTGCGACATACCGATATTGTCGGGCGTATCGTCTTTGCGAATGTCTACGTCGCCGCTACCTGGCACGATGGTCAGCATCAGCAACACTTGTCCCTCATCGCTACCTGCTTCACCTATCGTCACACCAAATACGATGCCGTTCGGGGTGCAGCGTTGCTCATCGGGAGCAATGCCTTGTAGGATTACCTTGCCTTTGTACTTAGCGGGGATGTAGCTTTCGAAGCTCTCTAAGCTAAATTCTCTGTGCGCTAAGGTGGTCGTATCGCGCTGGATGGTTACCACTACACGGTTGTCGTAGAATTCGTCGCCAAACTCGTCCTTGAAGGAGGGCTTTTCGGTGTCGGAGTAGCGACGAATGGTCACTTTATAGGTTTTCTCGCCTGCCTTCACGTCGTAGGTATTGCTGATATCTTCTTTCAGCGCTTCCTCGCTGTCTTCGATTACTGCCGCACGGGGCGCAGCGGGCGTTTCGGTTTTTTCTTCGGTCTTGCTGCCACACGACGAAAGGGTCATCGTGGCGCTGAGCATGAGTAGGGCTATCAGGTTTGTGGTCTTCATAGGGAGGATATTTGAAAAAGGGGTTGCTTTATGCTTTCTTTGTAGAACGATGTACGGATGCTACTGTTTAGTCTTGGAAATAAACGCGCTTGACACGCTCGCTCACCGAGGTGAGTATCTCGTAGGGGATAGTCCCTAAACGATTGGAGAGTTCTACCACGGGGAGGTGGTCACCAAAGATTTCTACCTCGTCGCCCTCGCGGCAGTCTATGTCTGTCACGTCTATCATGCACACGTCCATACAGATATTGCCCACATAGGGTGCGCGCTGCCCGCCTACTAAGCAATAGGCATTGCGATTGCCCAAGTGTCTGTCCAGTCCGTCGGCATATCCTATGGGTATAGCGGCGATGCGCGATGCGCGCTGCAATGTGCCGCGACGCGAATAGCCCACGGTGGTGTCTGCCGAGACGGTACGAATTTGGAGTATGGTGGTTTTGAGGGTGGCTACGTTGTGGAGCATCTGGTTGGTAACGGGATCTATGCCATAGAGGCCGATACCCAAGCGCACCATGTCTAAGTGCCGCTCGGGGAAACGGGCTATCGCGGCGCTGTTGCAGATGTGGCGCAATATCTTATGCGGGAACGCGGCTTGCAAGCGTAGCGACGCGGCATCGAAACGCTCGAACTGCTCCTGTGTGAAAGCGTCGAACTGTGCGCTGTCGGCACCCGCAAAGTGGCTGAATACAGAACGCACGATGACTGCATTTTGATGCTTGAGGCGGTCGATGAGTTGCTCCATGTCGTGCTCGGGATGAAAGCCTAAGCGCGACATACCTGTATCGAGCTTGACGTGAACAGGATAACCCACTATGCCACGCTGCTTGGCCGCACTGATAAGGGCTTCGAGCAGGCCAAAACTATACACCTCGGGCTCCAAGCGATGGCGAAACAGGGTGTCAAAACTCGTCATCTCGGGATTCATCACAATGATGCCCCGTGTGATACCTGCCGCCCGCAACTCGGCACCCTCGTCGGCCACAGCCACGGCCAAATAGTGCACACCACGGTCTTGCAACGTCTTGGCTACCTCCACACTGCCTGCACCATAGGCTGAGGCCTTGACCATACACACCATACGCGTCTCGGGACGCATAAAGGAGCGATAGTGGTTGAGGTTGGCACACAGGGCACTGAGGTTGATGTCGAGTGTGGTCTCGTGTACGCGGCGCACCAATTGCTCGCTGATACGCTCGAAACCGAATTTTCTCGAACCTTTGATGAGTACCACGTCGCCGCTGAGTGCATCGACTAAGCCGCTCTCAAGTAAGGCCTCGGTGTCGAGAAAGAAGTGGCGGTCCATGTGGAACAAACTGCTCGCTGCGGACAGCTCTGGGCCTACACCGATGAGACGTTGCACACCACGGCGCGACACCATCTCGGCCACACGCCCGTACAGCTCATCGGTGGGCAAACCACTCTGCAGGATGTCGGAAAGGATGAGCGTATGACAACGACCCACGGGGTCTGCTCTGCGACTCATAAAGTCGAGTGCGATGTCGAGCGAATGGAGGTCGCTGTTGTAGCTATCGTTGATGAGCGTACAGCCCCGCACACCAGGCATCACCTCTAAGCGCATGGCCACGGGCTCCAACTGTGCCATGCCGCGCGCTATCTCGTCGTGCGAGAGGTGCAGGTACAGACAGACGGCTAAGCAGTGGATGGAATTTTCTATCGAAGCATTGTCAATGAAGGGCAACACATACTCGCCCTCCTGACGCAGGTAAACATAGTGTACGCGCGTACCCTGCGGCAGTTTCTCTACGCGCTGAATATAGAGCGAAGCCGTAGCGTCGCGGCGCGACCACGCTATGCTGTTGGCCGTCACCAGTGCCAACGTCATGCAGTCTGCGATGAGTTTGTCGTCGGCATTGTACACCACAAGCTCGCAGTCTTTGAACAGAGCCAATTTCTCCACACACTTCTCCTCTGCCGTAGAGAAGTTCTCCTGATGCGGCGCGCCGATGTTAGTCAGCACACCTATGGTGGGTTGTATGATGGCTTGCAGCGCAGGCATCTCACCTACTTGCGAAATACCCGCCTCGAAGATGGCCAACTCCGTACGCTCGTTGAGCTGACACACCGAGAGCGGCACACCCACCTGGGAGTTATAGGAACGTGGCGAGCGCGTCACTTGGCGCGAGGGTTGCAACAACTGGTAGAGCCACTCCTTGACAATCGTCTTGCCGTTCGAGCCTGTGATGCCTATCACGGGCACATCGTACTCCTCACGATGACGCTCGGCCAAGCGCTGCAAGGCTTTGAGTGGACTGAGTACCAACAAGAAACAAGCCTCTGGGAACAAGCGTTCGCGGTCTTCGGGCAGCTCGCCCACACAGAAATGGCGCACGCCACGGCGATAAAGGTCGGGGATGTAGCGACGACCGTCGCCCGTGGGGGTACGCAGTGCAAAGAACAGCGTGGTTTCGGGAAAAGCCAACGAGCGACTGTCGGTCAGCAACCATTCTACATGGTGCGTCGCCTGCATTTCGTCCGTCAGACCATAGCAGCGAGCACCTATCAGAGAAGCTATAGTGGAAAGGGTATAGCGCATAGAGATAAGAGGTAATAGAAAAAGAGTAGTGAAACATCGCTACCATGCAGATCTGCACTCCTCCCTCAAAACGCGCGCCACAAGAGCTGCGCAGGGCGTGAGTTCCCAACCCGCAAGCGACATTTGCGAAGCAAAGGTACAACAATCTCGTGGCTGCTACGTCATTCTACGGGTCTTTTTGCTGCA
>JAFVCB010000081.1 GCA_017479555.1 Bacteroidaceae bacterium
AAAATAATGAATTATGGCAACCCAAAATGATTTTAAAAGATTAAATCAGAAATGTCTTAAATATTTCAAGTTAGCAAAAATAGAAGGTGCTATTCCTTCCAATATAGTGGTTGATGAAGAGAATCAAAAACGGTTTGGTTTTTACTACTTGGTATTGCAAAACATTCTAGAAATAGACAACTTTTCATCTATTACAGATATTATTACTGATCAAGATTTTAATGCCAAGTTATTTCAACAATCATATCAAGATGAGGGTATTGATGCCATATATATTGACGAAGATGCAAAATGTATAAATCTCTTCAATTTCAAATATAGACCAAAATGGAATGTTGACAAAGAACAATCTATCAATGAGACTATTATTTCTTCGAAATACCTAAATATCTTACAAACAGAAAATAATTCTCTTGATGGCAAACTAAGGAATATAACAAATCTTATCATAGAAAAGAATCAGAGTGATGAAGTATGGACCACAGTGTTGTATGTAATAAGTAATGAAAATAAAGAATTGGAACATTCTAATAAAGAGTTGGAAAATCTTAGGCAGGTTTATGGCATTGAAACAAACTGTATAGGATTAGATACTTTAACTCAATTGATATCATTACATCCGACTCCTGTGTCTACAAAAATCATTGTTCCTGCTGATTCGATATTGACTTATAGCGAAGATAATATATCAACAGAAAAGTCATATGTTCTTTGTGTCAGATTGACCGATTTGATTCGTATCACTTGCGATGATAAGAGACTACGTAATGAAGTAGCCTTGGAAGATGATTCTAAACTTTTCAATACAAACATTGAAATGAATGTTTTGTATGAAAATGTAAGAGGGTACATACTTAAATCCAAGTATAATAGCAATATTTTAAAGACATTAAAAAATGAACCTTCAAGGTTCTATTTTTACAATAATGGCTTGACTGTTGTTGCAGAAAACATTAGTGCAGAAAAAGTCAATACAAATAAGAAATGGAAATTAACTATAGAAAATTTCCAAGTAATTAATGGTGGACAAACTTTGCGTACTATCCACAAATTTGCAAAAGAAAGTATTGATAACATCCAGAATCTTTCTGATGCTAGTGTGCAACTTAGAATTATTAAAGTAAACGATGATGACTTCAAAAGTAAGATTAGTGAATATACAAATAGTCAAAATGCCATTTCTATTGTCGATTTGAAATCAATGAGGAAAGAACAGATTGATTTGGAAGATTATTTATCCGAAAATGGTATATTATATATCCGAAAATCTGGAAATACAGGAAACGATAACAAAACATATTCCTATTGTATAACAATACAAAAGCTTGGTCAAATTTTGTATGCTGTTCATGGTAATCCAGGACAAGTGTCAAATAAGAAGAAAAACATATTCACGACAGAATATGACAATCTCTTTTGCAATGATGAACTATTATCTCCTCAAACAGTAGATCATATAAGAGCCTATTATAACATAAGAGAAAAATATAAATCAGTGAATGGTTATTTTGAATTGAAAGTGTTTTTTATCTTATACCTATCAGTAAAGCTTCATATGAAAGATTATGGTCAATTAATCAGTAAGTTTGATGCTTTTGTAACATCAACATTAACCTCGAATATTAAAGCCAGCAGAAAACTTATTCAGCTATCATTTATTGAAGAACTTAATTCACACTTCAACATTGCTCAATGATTCCATCATACTATAAATCCCCCAACAACGACTTCACTTTGATACAAGGTGATTGCGTAGAGATTTTGTCAAAATTCAACTTTGGATTTGACATGGTCTTTGCTGATCCACCATACTTTTTGTCAGGTGGTGGTATATCATATCAAAGTGGGCAAATTGTTTGTGTTGATAAAGGTGAATGGGATAAACCTTCAACTTATGAAGAAATGGATGCGTTTAATCTTAAATGGCTATCTGCTTGCAGAGAGCACATGAAAGATAATGCAACCATTTGGATTTCAGGCACTCATCACAATATATTTAGTGTTCAGCAACAACTCTTGAGACTGGGTTTCAAAATTCTGAATGTGATAACTTGGGCAAAAACCAATCCTCCGCCAAACATTTCTTGTCGATATTTTACATACTCGACAGAGTTCATCATCTGGGCAAGAAAGTCACAAAAAGTAGCTCATTTCTACAACTATGATTTGATGAAGAAACTTAATGGAGACAAACAAATGACAGATGTATGGCAATTGCCAGCCATTGGTCGTTGGGAGAAGTCATGTGGCAAGCATCCGACACAAAAGCCTTTGGGCGTTTTGGCAAGGTTGATTCAAGCCAGCACTCAACCAGGGGCATGGATTCTTGACCCCTTTAATGGAAGTGCGACAACAGGTATTGCAGCAAACTTACTTGGCAGAAAATACCTTGGCTTAGAACGAGAAGATGAGTTCCTGTCAATGAGTAAGGCTAGAAGAGAGGAAATAGAGAATACTGCTGTTCGTTGCGACTATCTTGAAAGATTGGCTAAGGCAAAAATTATTTTAACTCCTGATAACTTCTTTGTGGCTGATTACTCTGATATTAATTACAGAGTGCCTTGGTTATAAATTTTACTCAACAAGGATGATATTAGAAAATTAAGATGGGATTAAGATCTTTACAATCGAATCGTTTCGTAATGGAGTCATAAAGACTGGTGAAGATTTGAAAGATAAAATATCCCTCTGGTTCATCAGTCAACCGCTATACACTCTTGTCACGTTTGTCAACTCTGTTCACGAGATTGCAAAATAAAAGCCCTCAAAATTCTCTGCGGTAGAAATGCGTTGCAAAGGTAAGCGGTTTTTGAGAACTGCCAAGAAGAAAGTCTCAAGAGACAAAACCTAAAAATAATTGATATACAGGTATTTGCTTCTATGTGTTTCCAAACTTCGCTGATTTTTTTTGAAAAATCAACGAAGTTTGCAAAAGACTGCTGCAAGGTATACCATGTGATGGCGATAGGTTATTCCCTACGCTCACTCAAAGAGGCTCTCTACGTTTCGCGATTCTTGGCGGTGGGTATTACCCTCACGGGGTGGCTTATTCGTTTGCGATGCAGAACGATTGTCGTCGCCGCTTGATGCGTGGGAAGAGGAGTAGGAAGCCGATGAATGCGTGACAGATGTACCTGTACTGTCGTAGCTCTCGCTATATTCATCACCGTAGAAATCATCGTCGTTGAGCGTATCGCGCAGGTAGCGGTCGTCCAGTCCGAGGAGCGTGGAGTCGTCATAGGTTCGCGGCAAGCTACCGCCCTGCCACGTGAAGCGTCGCTGATAGCGCGAGCGCAGACGGCCATCGCCCATCACGCGTTTGATAAACTCACCAAAGACGGGCAAAGCCAACCGACTGCCTTGTCCCAAAGCTCCCGTGCGGAAATGGATGCTACGAAACTCACCGCCTACCCAGCACGCCCCTACGAGGCCAGGCGTAACACCCACAAACCACGCGTCGCTGTGATTGTTGGTCGTACCTGTCTTGCCACCGTAGTCCATATTGTCGCCATAGCCACCCAAATAGCCACCCAAGCGCGTGCTGGTGCCACCCTGCTCATGCGCACCAGCCATGAGCAAACGCCGCATATTGTCGGCAGCGGCCTCGGGCAGCACACGTGTGCGCTGGGTACGCGCCTCGTAAAGCACCTCGCCTTCTGCGTTGAGGATGCGCGTGACAAAGACAGGTTCGATGCGGTCTCCGCCATTAGCCACACAGCTATAGGCACAAGCCATTTCCAACAGATTGACATCGCTGGCACCCAACGCTAATGCGGGCGTAGCCGTGAGTTCACTCTTGATACCCATGTCGTGCGCGGTCTGCACCACATTGTTGATGCCACAACCGATAGCCAACTTGACGGCAACGGAATTGACACTTCGCGCAAAGGCCGTGTGCAATGGTAGTCGCTCACCCGAAAAACGCCCATTGGCATTGTGCGGTTCCCATTTCTTTCCACCAGGTAACGGAATGCTCACGGGCGAGTCTTCTACACGATCGTCGGGCAACCGTCCCTGCTTCATGGCGGTGGTATACACAAAGAGTTTGAAGGTAGAACCTGGCTGACGCTGCGCCGTGACTTTATCGTAGTTCCACGTCTTGTAGTCTACATCGCCCACCCAAGCCTTGATTTGTCCCGTCTCGGGCTCCATGGCTATGAAACCGCAATGGAGAAACTTGAGCATATAGCGCAGGGAGTCCATCGTAGACATCGTGGCAACGTGGGGGGTGCCGCTGTAGTCGAACAGGCGCACGGTATGAGGCCTGTTAAGGTACTTGCGTACGCTATCGGGCTGATTGGGATAGAGCGCAGCTAATCGGCGGTAGGTGTCGGTGTTTTTCACCTGTTTCTCTAAGAAGCCTGGCACTACGCGTCCACGTTCGTCGCGCCACGGGTCGCCCTGCCCACGCCAATGTTCATTGAACGAGGCTTGCACACCACGCATGTGTCCTCGAACGGCTTGCTCGGCATAGCGTTGCATACGCGAATCGAGCGTGGTGTAGATCTTCAAGCCATCGCTGTAGGGGTCAACCTCGGGGACATTGTGCATGATGAAGTCTGCCACAGCCTGACGGAAATACTGCGCCTGTCCCTCCACATCGTTATCGCGTGTGACACGTAGACGAATGGGCTGCGTGGCGAGTTGATTGGCTTCTTCGGCGGAGAGACTGCCCTGCTCCACCATACATTGATAGACCACATTGCGACGCTGCTGACTGGCCTCGGGATGGTTCAGGGGAGAATAGGTACTCGTGGCTTTGAGCAGACCGACCAAAACGGCGGCTTCTTCAGTCTTCAGACGCGCAGGACTGGTGTTGAAAAACGTTCGTGCGGCGGTCTTTATGCCAAAGGAATTGTGTCCAAAGTCCACCGTATTGGCATACATGGTGAGTATTTCCTCCTTGGTGTAGAACATCTCAATACCTACAGCGAGAATCATCTCTTTGCTCTTCATCACCAACATTCGCACACCTGGGATGTAGCCCAGCAAGCCCGTGGAGTAGCTCGAACGCGTGCGAAACATGTTCTTGACAAGTTGCTGCGTGAGCGTAGAAGCTCCGCGAGCGCGTCCGCTAATCGCGTCTTTGATTGCGCCTCCGATGCCTAAGGGGTCGATGCCATAGTGCTTGTAGAAACGCGCGTCCTCGGTGGCTATCAATGCTTCGAAGAAGACAGGGGCTATGCTGTCGTAAGGCACGATGGAGCGATTTTCGTTGTACATCTTTCCTAAGAGTACACCGTCGGCTGAATAAATCTCGGAAGCCTCAGGGGTCTTGGGATGCATGATATTGTCGAGCGTGGGCGACTTACCAAAGAGCCACAAGAAGTTGTACATCACTGCGGCGGAGTACAGCACGATGAAGAGTACTACCGAAATGAATGCCAACCAAATCTTGCGAAACAGCGTGGCGTTGCGATAGAGCCCAAAGTACCAACGCAGGAATTTATAGAAGAGGCGAAAAGGCCAAGTGAATAGTTTTAGCATACAATATATAATATAGGAATGCTGAGCGTGGGTGGTACGTCAGCATGGATTGTCGAGGCGGGCAAGGTAGCGATGCAGGTCGTCTACGATGCTTGCTTCGTCATCGGGATGATACCAGTGTATGTCGTTGTCTCTCTGAAACCACGTCATCTGCTTCTTGGCGTAGACGCGGGTATTGCGGGCTATCTTTGCTTGGGTCATAGCCATGTCCCACTCGCCATCGAGGTATTTATAGACCTCTTTGTAGCCTACAGTATTCAGGGCATTGCAATAGCGATAGGCCGATAGTCTTCGGGCTTCGTCCACTAATCCTTGTTGCAACATAAGCGCTACACGCTGAGCGATGCGCTCGAAGAGTTCCTCGCGGGGACGTTGTAGGCCAATCTTCACGATATGAAATGGACGCTTGGCTGCTTGGCCTGTGAGAAATGTGGAATAGGGCTTACGAGCCGTATAGTACACCTCCAAGGCATGAATGATGCGCCGCGCATTCTGCAAATCGCAACGGGCATAATAGTCGGGGTCTATCTGCTGTAGCTCGTGGCGCAGTGCATCGAGCCCCTCGCGGTGCAGACGCTCGCGCATGGCTTCACGAACTTCGTCGGGAATGGTGGGCAGAAGGTCTATACCCTTACATACGGCATCGATATAGAGCATGGAACCGCCACAGAGCAGGACACGGGATGCGCCTTGCTCCATCAACTGCTGAATGCGTTGCAAGGCTTTCTCTTCGTACCAAGCAGCACTGCAATACTGGTCGGGCGCGAGCTCCCCTACAAAATGATGGGGTGCGCAGGCACGCTCCTCGGCGGTCGGCGCTGCCGTACCTATCTCCATGCCTCGGTAGAGCTGACGGGAGTCGGCACTGACTATCGGCGCATGCAGCTCGTTGGCTAAGCGCAGACTGAGTGCCGTCTTACCAACAGCGGTGGGACCAAGTAGTACGATGAGGGTTGGTTGCACGAGATAGAGAAGGTATAGAGAGAAAGAAAAAGGGTGGGTTTCAACAAGAGTTTGAAACGTTCGCTGTGGCTAAGATGCCTAAGTTTTAGGCACACAAAGGTAAGCAAATCTTTTTCTTTGGTTTGCAATACGCGTTATATTCTGCGTTTTCACTACTGCTGCGGGGCTGCGATGCTGTTTTGGCGCGCGGCTATACGCATACTAAAACTCCCGAAACCTGTGGTTCGTTGAGAACACAGCGTCTCGGGAGTTCGAGTGAAAGATATGGTTATTAAAGTCTAAGATAGTACGCTATCTCAGTTGCGCATTAGGGTACAAGTACACGATAAGTGCGCTCGCCTAAGCCCTCTCGCTTGATTTGGAGAAGCACCACACCTGGCTGCAGACGAAGCACAGCGTTAGTGCCACGGGCTTGGTAGCTATCGAGCAGACGTCCCTCTGCATTGTAAGCACGAGCGGTGAGGAGCGTACCATCGTTAGCCACAATCGTAGCCGTTTGGCCATCTATGCTAATCTGCAAATCGTCGGTTGCAGTCTGCAAGGTAGAAATGCCTGTGAGCTCTTCGCTCGCTACGTTGACGAGTACGAAACGTCCGATGGTTGTTCCACTCAGCGCGAAGGCGGGAATATTCTCAAGGATATAGGTCAAACCTGTGTTGCGGTCGAGCAAGCGGTAGTCTTCTGTGCGCAAGCCTCCGAAGGACTCGATGCTCAACTTGACGCTGTCAATGCCCTCCTTGACGAAGATGCCCAGTTCTATCTCGCGACTGTCGTTGAGCGACTGGATATCGCAGGCACGTCCGTCGGCTGTCATCGTGAAGACGGCCACCTGTGGCACAGCGTCTTCGTCAACCAATGTTTCTACTTGACCCAGCTCTGCTTGGTCTACGAGAACGGCGGAGGCTTCGTAGTTTGACGTAGCGGCCTTGATACGGAACATGGCTCGGGTAGGCTCGGGTTCTTCGGCACGCTCTGTCATGGTGAACATTGCCTCGGTGAAGCGTATTTCAAGCGTAGTGCGCTCAGTAGCTGTGGTGACGTAGAAGGCCTGCATGGGAGAAATCTCATAGGTGGCTTCGTCCACGTTGCTCAACAAGCTGCCATCGATAGAGATGATGCTTGACGTTGCCTCGCCGTTGAACACCTTGATGCCCGTAACCTGCGGGTTGGCTTTGAGGAACTCCTTCACGTTGATATAGCTCATGAAGGGGTTGGAAGCCATAAAGGTTGTGGTCAACGTAGGATTGGAGAGCGTCTGGCTCAGCGTGGAAGCTCCACCATATACGCTACGCACACCATAAATACCGAAGTCTTTGTCCTCAATGGTACGCAGGCCATCGGCTTCGTAGACGAAGCGGTAGGGATTGGTACGCGTGAGGGATTCGCTGATAGACGAGCGCGAACGGTCGGCTTCGTAGAAATAGTAGTAGGTGTCGTACTCCTTGGGCAAGCGAATGGTGAGGTCGCCCTCGCGATTGTCCCTATCTACGTAGAGCGAGAAGACATTGCCCAGCGCATGTGAGGTGTTGAGCAGATTGAAACGCTCCGACCAGTTCGTACCGAGCAAAATCGCAGTTAGCGTTTTGGTGGTCAAACGATGGGTGGCAGTCTGACCATATAGGCGCTGATACACTTGGGGTGCAAAGCGGTTCTCTGGATAAGTCTCGGAATTGAGTGGCATGAAGTAGTTGTCCGAGGTGAGTATGTCGTTGGCGGCGCTGGTCACAAAGAAGTCACCTGTATACACATCCTTCAGAGGTACAGCAAGCATGTAGTAGCGACCTGTCTCGGGCGTGAAGTCTACCCACGCTTGGTTGTAGTTGAGCTTGAAGACTTTCTCCACGGCTGCACCATGCTCGAAGTGAATGCCTGCGCAACCGAACTCATCACCGTTGATGACTTCGCGATCCAACGAGGGATAAACGCGTGCGCCTGAGGGCATGATGACATTGGTGCAGAGGTAAGGCGTACCATTGGTCCAGTTGTTCCAATTGTTCCAATCGGTGCTGGTCGTGGTGACACGCCAAGTGGTCTGCTTGGGATGCACTTCGTAGTTGTCGGTGTAGATGAGCTTCTGGTCACCATCGTAGATATAGAAGGTGAACTGTCCTGCCTTGATGGTTTCGATGTCGAGGGTAATACTACCGTCCTGCTCGCTCTGCTTTTGCAGCATGTTGATACCCTGGTCAGGGAAAGAGAGATAATAACGATGGTCGTTGTTGGCTACGCAGCTAAAGCTCAAGGTGTTGCCTTCGCACACATGGGGTGTGACGACGTTCATAATCATCTCGTCGGAGCAGGTCTCGGTGTCGCGATTGTCGGGTATACCGTCGTTGTCGATATCGTTACGCAACAAGATGCCATAAATCTTGATGGTACGGTTAGCTGCGAGACCCTCGCCTGCTACGATATGTATTTCGTCAAAATCGCTCTTGGGCTGCATGAGTAGCACGGTCTGGTTGCTACCTGCGATGACATTGGCACCAAGTACGTTCCAGTTCGTGGCACTCTCGCCTGTCTTCTGACCGTCCTTGTAGCTCTCTATGCGGAAGACGCTGCCGACATTGGCGTTGAGGCCGATGATATCGTTGTTGACAACGACACCTACTTGGTGGCGGAAATCAACGGTGCGACCGAGCTTCACCACGATGCGTTGCGAACCGCTCTCTACGGTCTTTTGCATGAGCGCGTAGGTCTCAAGCTTGGGGTCTATGTCGATGATATTGGAGAGGTTATTGGTGACGCAACCCACAGCAGCCACATTGACTTGTGTACCGACGTTGACGATAGCACCAAAGTTGTCATAGGTGACAATATCTGCACCATCGCGTACCTGATTGTTGTCGGGGTCGGCGGGGTCGTCCATGAAAGGATAGTAGAACCTGATATCGCTGACCTCAAGGTCGAGTGTTCCTATCTTCCAGAGTTGTATCTCTTTCACGCGAAGTACGTTGCCGTCGCGGTCGGTCTTGGGAATGGTGATGCAGAAACGTATCTTGTTACTCTTGACGCGATCCTCGTCGTTGGCATTGCTACCGATGAGGTTCAATCCTACGACACCTGCGTTCTCCACGATGTCGCTGTAGATGCGGTTACCCTCTTCGTCGAAGCAGCGAATTTGGAAAGCGTTGAGCAAGGAGAGACCTATGCCAGTCTGTTGCATTTCAACGACGAAACCAATACGCACGGCATCGAGTGAATTGGCCTTGCTGCCGTCGTAGAGATAGCCTTCTTTCTGTTTCAGTCCGACGATGATACCATTGGCTCCCGCGAGCTGCAAACCTTTGTTGTAAGTGGCATAGTTGGTGAGGTCGCCATCGAGGATGTTCTCGGAATCAGTGATATCGCTTATAGAGAGCAGGTTGGCACTGGTCTGATTGTGGAGGTCTGAAGTGAGTTCGTAGTCATCTCCCACGAGCACAGTCTCCTTGGTCATCGCATTGAAGTCTGCCTCAGCACCTTGGTTGATGTACACGATTTCACTGCATAGGCCATCATCGCTGGAACACTCAATGGCGTAGGTGCCAGGCACAGTCATGTTCTGCACGAAACCTTCTTCATCAACCGTTGCTGCAGCTCCTTTGGGCTGCTCTATAATGCGCCACGAAACGGTGATTTCTGGATTGCTCTTGAGCTGCAAGGAGGTCTGCTGGGCGCAGAGGTTGGTATTCATCGAGGGATTGAGCAAACACTCGTGGTCTACGGTGGGACGTGGACGCACGAAAGCGTAGTACACACCATAGCCACTACCTAAGTTGAGTACGCCCACTGTGGAATAGAACGTAATCTCTGCGCCGCTGAAGTCCTTTTCGGCCACGATATAACTCGTCTGGTCACCACCGCTGGCGATAGAGAGTTTCAGTACATCGGCACTGATGGTAGTGGTCTGCACATCATTGCCATTGCGGTCGTAGAGTTTGATGTCTACCCACGTACCTAATTCCAGCACGTCGGCTATCTTGACGAAATTATATTTGAAGCCAACCTGGTCGCCAGCATGGAAGAGTTCGCTCTCCGCATTCTTATTCTTCACATTGACACGTACGCGTCCCTTGAAGACTACGGAGGCCAACTGTATGGCACTGACCAGCGCCATGGTCTCGCTCAAACGCTCATTGGTATCTGTACCGATGACTTTGTCTTCTGAAAAGTCTGCCATTGGGATAGGTATACCTCCCACGAGGGGCGAAGGCATAAAGCCTTCGCAGGTCACAGCCCAGTTGGTGTTGTCGGTGTAGTCTGGAGCGTTGACGTACTCGCTGACTGACTTCTTGGTGAGGTAGATGTCGTGTGCAGCGCCTACGAAGGCGTACTTGATCATCACCACGCTACCGACTGAGGCATCAACTGCACCGCCCTGCACGAGGGCTACCTCGTCGAATTTCTGGTCGCAAATGGCGGTGAGGTTGGCACAAGCCTGCTGGCTGCCAGGTATTCCGATGAGCGAGAGGGTCACACCGCTACCGCTATTGGCTTCGCGAACGGTCTTGTCGGCCACACGCTTGCCATCGCAGTAGAACCATATATGGTAGGTCTTGATGAGGTCGAGCGAGAGGACGCTGCTACCGCTTCCAGCCACGATGCAGAAACCTGCCGTAGTGCCAGGCGCATAGTAGTTCTTCATGTCGCGCACGCTGACGATAGGGCTGACAGCTACAGTTGCGCTGATTACCTGTGGGAATGTGGCGTAGTCGTCAATGTCTTCGTTGGTGAGATTCTCCAGTCCACTGGTTCCCGTACCTACGTCCACCACGTTGACGAGGCGGTTCACGGCGCAGTGGCGTCCCACTAATGCGCGACGCTCGCCCATGTAGTTTGCTCCCGTTGGGTCGGTCTCTTGCAGTGTGGGAGCTCCTTTCTTGGTGCGCGCCATGGCTGCACTCTCGGCATCGTCCACATCGCCGGTGTCTGTGGTCTGAGCCACGGCGGGCAGACCTATGGTGAAAAGAAAGGCACAGGCCACACATACGCGCGTGTATATATTATATATGGAGTGTTTCATTGGTTTGTTGTTGGTTTGTATAAGGTGTGTGCTGTAAGTTCTCTTGTAGAGGATGAGTTGGGGTGTAAGCAATGGCTGTAGCTTGGTGGTCGCGTAAGTGTGTGACACTGCAGCCTTTCAAGCGGCGTTGCTTATAGTCCCACCCTAATTATTCCAGAATGAAGCGTTCGACTCGTTGTTTTCCCAATCAAAGCCTCGCGTACCCTGAGGAGCGCGCTCGTCTTCATCCTCACCTGGATAAGCTTTTGGGGAGGAGAGCGCAATGAGTTTCTCAGGAAGAATGCTTACGATACGTGCATAAGGATATATATATTCTTTCTTCATCAGTCAATGCTTTTAGGGTTCAACGGATATATATCTTCTTACCTCCCTGAATGTAAACTCCCGTACGGGGAGTGCCCTCTACGCGACGGCCTTGGAGGTCGTACAGGCCTGTGGCCGACGCACCTGCATGGTTGTCGTCGATGAGACGCAGGGCATCGCGCACCGAGGTGACGCGGTCGTCGAAGAAATAGACGAACATCGACACGCTACTGGGAGTACTCTCTGTGGTAACCGCATCGAGGTAGGCACGGTTGGGGAGCAACCAGTCGCCTGCAGGATGGAGCAGACGAATATCTTTGTTCTTGTTCGTACCCAAAATCCAGTAATTTCTCCAATCGTTATCGTAGCGAGCAGGTAGCCCGTTGTACTGGTTGCCTTCGCTCTCTACAAGTCCGCGCCAGCAAGAGCCCTCGAAGTCATCGTCGGTCTGTGAGCAAGCGTCAGAGCCTGCGGGATAGATGTTGAGGAAATAGTGACCGCCCACAGCACTGCGCACCATCACGGCATTGCCAGCAGGAACGTCTTGCATACGCACCATGGCTATCTGCACGTCGTCCTTGATCCACGCGCCAGCGTAGATTTCCAATTCCTCGGCATCTGCTGCCTGTGGCACAGCGTCGAAGGGATAGTAGAACGTGGTCCAGTTGTCGGCGGTATTGTTGTCTGCTGCTCGGTTCACAAAGTTCAGGCGAATCGTGGGTGCGGGCAGGATATGCCAAGCCGAACCTGTACCCGACTGAGCTGCAGCAGCGCGTGTGAGGCCTGCGCGGTATCCCGTGCCAACTCCCTCAATGGCCAAAGCACCGTTGTTCTGGTCTATACCGCTGGAATTGGTGGAGTTGTACTCCATGAAGGCAAACTCACCCGTGGCAAGTTCTGTGATAAAGAAAGGCTGTGCCTCGGACTTCTCGGTCGTCTCTTGGTGGAATGA